>NZ_JBHUMO010000034.1:0-31910 GCF_042685105.1 Enterococcus camelliae
ATCCACACTGTGAAGCCGTAGCCCATTCTTGGGTACTAGCTTTTCTGACAAAGCTGCAAGAAACGCTGCAGAATACTTATGATGATCTCTCGCATGCGAGTTTGCGCGATTTTCTTTATAGACTCGTGCACCTGAGACGGCAATATACTGTTCATAATAGTTGCGTTGATAGTCAAGTTGGCGCGTTTTTCCGCGTCTCAATTCGCGGGAAACAGTCGATTGACTGACTCCTAATTCGCACGCCATTTCAGCTTGTGTATAGGTGCCACATTTTGCCATTTGTTCTAATTTTCCACGTTGGATGTCAGAAAGGTGCTTAAAGTGACGATTTTCTGTGGTATAATTGGCTTTAGTCATGTAGATACCTCTTTCATACTTATGGTTTTGTCGCTTTTAAGTATAACGTATCTACATGATTTTTTTGTTTATTTCTTTATGCATTTCATTTTACAACTTACCTTTTTTCAAACAATTTATTCATCCATTTAAAAACAAGTTGTTCCTTTTTCCCTCCTCCTCTTCTAGTGCAGCTTGAGCGAGTGAAAAGAATGTTTCAATTGGTTCACGCAAATGATGTTTTTTATAGACGAGCCCATATAAGCGCCAGATGAATGGCTGACTTAAATGTTCAAAACCATAAAGGGAAAGAGATGGATTTGGTTTGACCATTGACAGTAAATGCTGTGGAATAATCGTTGCTCCGAAACCAGCACTAGCTAACTCATATGCAGTGAAAACACTTTGCGTTTCTAGAAAAATAGCTGGATAAGCACCGCTTTGAGCAAAATACTCTTGGAAAATGGATCGTAATCGTTGGCCTTCATGTAATACAATAAATGGAACAGATGCTAATCTTCTTTGATTTAGTAATTGCTCTTGATCCCAACGCAGCAAAGATTGTGAAACGGCAATTTTCAACGGTTCTTCAAAAATTTTTGTTTGAACAAGTCTCTCTTCGTTCAGTAACTCCTCTGCCTCACAGGTGATCAAAATACAGTCCATTTGCTTCGTTGAAAAAGCTTTTTTTAAGTCTCTGGTACTTGCTTCACGCACATTTATGCGAATATTTGGATACTGTGCCATAAATGGGTTTAAAATTTTGGGTAGCAGTAAGGTTGCCCAATAATTGGTGATTCCTATTGTTAACTCACCCACAAAAGTTTGCTGGAAACGGTTCATATCTAAATAAATACTCTTTTCCAACTCTTGAATCTCATATGCTTTCTCTAAGACTAATTGTCCGGGCTTGGTTAATTTTACACCTCTAGGCAATCGTTCAAAGAGTTGCACATTTAACTCCTCTTCTAGCGCTTTGATTGCTTGGCTTAACGACGATTGCGCCATAAATAATCGTTTGGCTGCTTTGGAAAAGGATTGTTCTTCTGCCACTGCAATAAAATAGAGGTAATCCTTCATATGACACTTCCTATCTGTTTTTTCGATACATTTCTATTTATTAATCATATTTTACTCTATAATTTCTACGGATTAAACTAGCAGTAGATATGAAAGGAAAGAAGGAAAAAAGATGGATGAATTACGTATATTGGTTCCAAACGGGATGCTTGGCTATGGTTTTCCAATTGCCGATTTTGAGCAAGGATTGGCTTTAAATCCCCATGCGATTGTCGTCGATTCTGGTTCAACAGATAGTGGACCACAAAAGTTAGCCATGGGTGAAACGACTTGTCCTCCTGCAGCCTATAAGAAAGAACTAGCTATTTTAGTAAAAGCAGCCCTTCAACATAAGATTCCTTTGATTGTTAGTTCCGCTGGAGGAGATGGGACCAATCAACATGTGGATTTACTAGCCGAATTAGTAAACGAAATTGCCACTGAGAATGGGTTACACTTTAAAATGGCCACCATTTATAGCGATATTCCTAAAGAACAAGTCAAAGCAGCCCTTCAAGCGCATGAAATTACTGCAATGAAAAATGTTCCCCCTTTAACTGAACCAGAAATTGACGCCGCAACCGTCATTACTGCGCAGATGGGGTGTGAACCGTATTTAAACTTACTAAAATTAGGCAAGGAGCGGCCCGATATTATTATCGGTGGACGTACGTATGATCCAGCACCCACAGCTGCTTTGGGAATCTATTATGGATTTGATGAGGCATTGGCTTGGCACATGGGCAAAATTATTGAATGCGGAGCAATTTGTTGTGTTCCAGCAACCAAAACCGTGTTAGGACGTCTACGCAAAAATGATTTTTCGATTGAACCTATGAATCCAATGTCATTTGCAAAACCTCATACCGTCGCTGCCCACACAATGTACGAAAAAAGCAGTGCTTTTCATTTGCCTGGGCCTGGTGGTATCTTAGAATTAAGTGATGCCGTTTTTACAGCGGAATCGGATCGTGTAGCAGCCGTTGCTGGTAGCAAATTTAAAAAAGATACCACTTATCGCATAAAATTAGAAGGGGCAAAAGTCGTTGGTTATCGAGCAATTACTGTCTTAGGCTTGAGGGACCCTCTTTTAATAGCTCAAATGGACGCTGTTTTAGCCGCCGTTCTCGAGCAAACCAAAAATGAACTTCCAGAAGAATACAATCAGAGTCAAGTGTGCTTGCACCCTTACGGAAAAAACGCGATTATGAAAACGTTGGAACCACAAGCAGAAGACATCGGGCATGAAGTGTGTGTCATCGCTGAAGTCACTGCCCCTACCCAAGAGCTAGCTTTATTAGTGACCAATCGCATTCGTACAACGCTCCTTCACTATGGGTATCCAGGTAGAAAAGCCACTTCTGGAAACGTGGCAATGCCATTTACACCATTAGAAATTCCACTAGGAAAAGTCTGTCAATTCAATGTCTATCATTTGATGACCCTCACCAATCCTGTGGAGCAATTCCCAGTCAAACAATACGAGGTGAATAAAAAATGAACTTACAAGAACTAGCAAAAGTGGTTCGCAGTAAAAATTCGGGCCCGTTTGAACTGACATTTGACATTATCTTTGACAATGCGACGGACTATCGAAGATTTATTGCTTCGAAGGTTCTAACCAAAGAAAGTTTTGCCAAACTTTACCAAATCCAGCCAGAGGAGATTATTACCTTTGAACAATTTGACCCGGCATTTGGCGTAAAAATCACGATTCCCCGGCCTTGGCCTCAAGGAAGTGTTGGGGAAAGTGATATGCATGGTTCTCAGCAATATGCACCGCTACTAACCCTTGAGATACCAGAATCATAACCACCCTTCAAAAGGGTGGTTTGCTCTGAGGCTATAAGCCTCTGCTACTAGCCAGCGTCTCAAGGCGCTGGCTTTCACCTTGTTCAAGCCACATTGGTTTTGTCACTTTTGCTATCTCTAAAGAGACAACTCTATCACTTCTTAACCCTTAAAAGGGTCTTCATATTCTCGAACACTCAACTTATCTAGTGCTATATCATCATGTTTTTCCTGTTCTTGAATATATTTTTTGATGGTCGCTTCATTAAGACCAACTGTACTCACGTAGTATCCTTCCGACCAAAAATGACGATTGCCAAATTTGTATTTTAAGTTTGCATGCTTGTCAAACATCATCAACGCGCTCTTTCCTTTCAGATACCCCATAAAACTTGACACACTTAATACTTAAAAGTAAATGTACATGGTCCGGCATCATGTGACCTTCAATTATTTCGACTCCCTTATAGCTACATAACCGCTTAATAATTTCTTGAAGACTTGCGCGGTATTGATTATAGATAATTTTTCTTCTATACTTTGGAGTGAATACGATATGGTATTTGCACATCCACTTCGTACGGGCTAAGCTATTTGTTTTATTAGCCAACACTATCTCTTCCTTTCGTTAACAATATGGCCTGAACAACTATATTTTAACGCTTAAGAAGAGATTTTTTTTGTATAACTTTTTATCTTCCACCCGCATAGCAGGTGGTTTTTTGTTTCGCACGCGTTGCGAGCTCAACCGGGTCTAAAGACAACAAACAAGAAGCACAGGCAAAATGAAAAATCATCTCGCCTATGCTTCTTTTTTTTTGCAACTAAAGCTGCTATGAGTAAACCAAGATTTTTTTTACATTTTTTCTGGCGCATGCAGTCCTAGTAAACGCAAATCTTCTTTTAAAAGTATTGTTACAGCCTGTACGAGCGCTAAACGTGAATCTTTTTCTTCATCTTCAGCCAAGATTTTTGTATTTGCGTAGTATTTGTTAAAAGCTTGTGAGAGCTTAATTGCATGTTTTGCAATCACAGATGGTTCATACTTTTCAGCTGCGGATAAGATGACCTCTGGATAGGCTTGGATGAATTTGATGACTTCCCAACTTGCATCATCTGTTAATGAATACGTACTTGCTTCATCAAATGTAAATGTCGTTTTACTTAAAATACTCATTGCTCGTGCATGTGTATATTGAACATAAGGACCTGTTTCGCCCTCAAATCGAACAACCTCTTCCAAAGTAAAGTCAAAATTATTCAAGCGATCGTTTTTTAGGTCGTGGAAGATTACAGCACCAATCCCAACCTGTTTGGCCACCTCTTCTTTATTTATCAACGAAGGATTTTTTTCAGCAATTTGTTTTTCTGCCGAGGCCACCGCTTCATTCAATACCTCTTCTAATAAAACAATTTTCCCTTTGCGTGTGGATAGTTTTTTACCGTCTTTGGTAATTAAACCAAAAGGAATATGGTACATATCATCAGCCCACTCAAAGCCCATTTCTTTTAAGACCGCTTTTAACTGTTTAAAATGATAGGTTTGCTCATTCCCAACAACATAGAGAGATTTTGCAAAATGATAGGTACGTTTTCGATACAAAGCTGCTGCCATATCTCTCGTAATGTATAGTGTTGCACCATCCGATTTTCTGATTAACGCAGGATTCAAATCAAATTGACTTAAATCAACGATATCTGCTCCTTGATCCTCTTGTAACAAATGCTTTTCTTCTAATAAGTTGACGATTTCATCCATTTTATCATTATAGAAAGCTTCTCCGTTATAAGAATCAAAGGAAACCTCCAACATATCGTAAATCTTGTTAAATTCTTTGAGTGATTCTTCTCGGAACCATTTCCACAAGTGAACAGCTTCCGCGTCATCCTCTTCCAGTTTTTTAAACCAAGCTCTCGCTTCATCTTCCAATGATTTGTCTTCTTCAGCACGTTCATGAAATTCAACGTACAATCGCAATAACTCATTAATTGGTTGAGCTTTGACCGCTTCTTCTGATCCCCATTTTTTATACGCGACAATTAGTTTTCCAAACTGAGTACCCCAGTCACCCAAATGATTAATACGAATTGGTTGATAACCGACTTTTTCAAGGATAAAGCCCAAGGAATTACCAATTACGGTTGAGCGTAAATGACCCATAGATATTGGTTTGGCAATATTGGGTGAAGACATATCAATTGGGATTGCTTCATGATTGCCAATCGAAGCATCTCCGTAATGATTTCCTAATGACAATGCTTCATGTAAGACGGTTTGACTAATCATCTTTTTAGACATAAAGAAATTGACATAGGGACCAACTGCCTCTACTTTTTCAAATGAGGGACTTGATAATTGAGTTGTCAAGTCCGCTGCAATTCCTTGCGGTGCTTTTCGAAAAGCTTTCGCCAACAGAAATGTCGGAAAAGCGATGTCTCCGTGATCGACTGATTTGGGGTTTTCTAATAATGATAAGATTTGATCGTAACTGAGAACATTTTTTAGTTGCTCAGATAAGACTTCAGCAACGATGATTTTGTTGTTCATTTGTTTCCTCCTCTAATTTACAAAAAAAGCCCTAGCAATTAAATCAATTGCTAGAGACGAGATTCCCGCGGTACCACTCTACTTGTCTGGTTAACAGACCTACTTTGCTTTAACGACAGCTAACGTTGAACTTCGTCAATTCTCCTAAGCGCGTTTCCATTCTCTATTATCCAGCTTTCACCATCCTGAATTCGCTCGTTCACATAAGAATGTACTTCTCTTAATCATTGAATCATCTATGAAACTGAATAAATTATACCAAAGAGCAATTGATTTTGCTACCCCGATTGTTAAAGTCCTTCTGCTTTCTTATGCAAAGGAAACGCGAGACTTGGCTCAGCATTTAAGGTCAAATCCGAAAAATGGGCTTGTTTTTTCTCAATAGAAGCTGCTGCTCCAATCATCGCTGCATTGTCCCCACATAGTTTTAAAGGAGGAAAAATCAGCTCAACAGAGGGTAGCATAGTCTTGGTTGCTGTCTGAAGTCGCTCTCGCAATCCCTGATTGGCCGCAACCCCGCCTGCCACGATTAATTGTTGCACCTGATATTCCTGGCAAGCTCGAATCGTTTTTTCAACTAAGACATCGATGACACTTGCTTGAAAACTAGCTGCTAAATCATTTTCATTTAACTGTTCATCTCTTTGTTGAGCATTATGAACTAAGTTAATAAACGAACTTTTTAACCCACTAAAACTAAAATCATAGGTATTTTCATGGAGCATTGCCCGCGGAAAATGATAGGTATCATTTCCTTTGTGTGCCATTTCATCTATTTTTTTGCCACTTGGATAAGACAAGCCTAGTACTCGACCGACTTTATCATAAGCCTCTCCAGCAGCATCATCACGTGTTTCCCCAATAATTTCATAGGTTCCTTCCGACGGTAAATAAACCAATTCGGTATGTCCGCCACTAACAAGCAATGCGAGGGCTGGATAGTGGATAGTCTGAACAAAGCGCGCCGCACAAATATGACCCGCCATATGATTGACCCCAATAAGTGGCAAGCCATGCGCCCAAGCGAACGACTTAGCTGCAGTAATTCCTATCAGTAATGCGCCTACTAACCCAGGGCCTTTAGTCACTGCAACAGCGCTCAATTCCTCCGGTTTTACCTTTGCCTCAGCCAATGCATCTTGAATACAATAGCCAATTTGTTCTACATGATGGCGACTAGCAACTTCTGGGACAACACCTCCAAAACGCTCGTGACTCTTTATTTGCGAAGCAATAATATTGCTTAGTATAATCGAACCGTTTTTGACAACGGCCACACTGGTTTCATCACAGCTACTCTCAACTGCTAAAATTAATTCACTCATTCCTTTTTTGACTCACTTTCTTTCGTAACAACCAAGCATCCTCGATGGGTTGCGTATAATAGTCCTTTCGAGTATGATACTGTTCAAAACAAAATTTGGTATATAAATTAAGTGCCTGTTGATTCGAAGGCCTGACTTCCAACAAAATTTGATTAACAGCCTCGCTTTGGAGTGCCTCCTCTAGAGTTTGCAATAACAACGTCGCAAGTCCTGTACCACGAAAATCAGGATGGACAGCAACTAAAAACAGCTCAAATTCTTCAAATAATTGATGGCCATTTACCATTCCAATAATCTGATCCTCATGTTCAATAAGATAATATCTGGCATATTCAGATTGAAAATCAGCAAAAAAAGCCTTTCGATTCCATGATAGTCCTTCTTGAAAGGAAGCATTAACCAATTCTTCCAACTGATTGGCCAATGAATGATACGCTTGAAAATCAGCTAAAGTTTTTATCTTCATAATTGTTTTATCATGTCCAATCCATCTTCACCATTTTCTTGATAGTAATTTGCCTTTATGCGCTTTGCCTCGAAGCCTAAATGACGGTAAAACCGCTGTGCATCAATGTTGCTCACGCGAACTTCTAGAGAGATTGTTTCACAGCCACAAGCCTTGGCGTTCGCTATCAATTCTTCCATAAACCACGTACCAATCCCTTGATTTTGATGATGAGGATCAACTGCAATATTGGTAATATGGCCATCAATGCCAAAAAGCCGAATTCCGGCAAAACCAACTAAGCTTTCATTTAACTCGCATACAAGGTACAGATGTGGGTGTTTTGAATAAAATTCAAATAGAAAGGCACTTTTCGTCCAAGGTGTTTCCCCACTATAAATAACCTTTTCCAATCGAAGCAACTCTTTAATATCCGACGTAGTAGCCTCTCTAAATCTATAGGTAGCTTGCTTACCCACTAATTCACTTAAATAAGCGGGGGGCTGTTTTCCAAAAAAATGTTCAAGGAAGGTCTTAAACTTTTTCAACATACGTTCGTTTTTCCTCATTTTGATGACTGGCTAACCACTTTTCTTCTGCTTCAACTCTTTTTAAATAACGTGGTACAAGTGCTAAGGAATCAACAGGAACTTCATTTTCTGCCAGCTCCACCAAGCGTACTGCAGTCGGATAATTGGCTAAGTTATCTTGTGTAAATTGAGCATTCGGAAGAATTTCCAAAATAGCTTGATGAAATTTATCGACGTCTTGGCCAATAAATTGGACATAATCATATCCTTTGACAAGATCCAAAATCTGACTTAATGGATAATGAGCTTCCTCAACGATAGCAATAAGTTCCCCTGCTTGCCATTTAAAAGCTCCTGCATAAACATTTTGTCTTCTTGCATCAAACATCGGAACAATCAAGATATCCCGCGTTTTGATATTTGCAGCGAGACTTTTTAAGCTCGAAATAGCTTTGATGGGACAACCTAATGTACTTGCCAAAATTTTTGCCGTCGTCACACCGATTCTTAGTCCTGTATAAGAACCTGGACCAATTGCAACAAGTATCTCATCGATATCCGTTGGCTTTAACCCAAGACTCTTTATAAGATAATCAATGCTAGGCATCAGAGAGACGCTATGATTTTTATTACTCATCGTTTGAATTTGACCTAAAATTTTTTGATTTTCGGCAACTGCTAGTGCCATCGTTTGGTTCGAGGTATCTATTGCCAATTGCTTCATATAGCGTTCCACCTTTTTAAATTTCTTTCATATTCTACCACAGATAATGAAAATAGCACAGAACCACTCGAAAGAGTAGAAATGCGCTACATTCATTTTACTACTATCCATTGAACCATTTCCGCAAGTCACTAAGAACCTGCTGAACCTCATGTTTGAAAGCTACTTTCTCTTTTGTCACTTGATTTGAGGATAAAAACAATCCAAATGCTCCCATGCCATTTACTAATGTGACATCTTCTTTTGAGTGACATCCAACATAGAGCTCGTACCCATTTTGTCTTTTAACGACCATTAATAAGGCATTTTGAGCTTGTCCATCGCTCTGTTTCAATAAGAAATCATCATCAAAACCATCCCCTTGGAGTCCGCCACGAATCAAATATTCAGCGGCCTTTACAAGTTCTTGACGATTTGTTGACTTTAAGCGCCATATTGTTATTGGCCAATCCAGTTTTTCCAGGACAACTTCGGGAAAAAGAGGGACCGTATGTTTCGATTTCATTTGGGCATTTAAAACGGGAAATTGCAATCGTCCACCCTGATATTGTTGGTCAACGCAATGCAACTGGTCCTCATTTTCACTAACAATTTCAAGATTTCCCATCATAAAGTAATCCGGGAAAATCTCAACTAATTGGGTTACATGATCAAGTTGATTTCTAAGACTTCTTGATTCTTCTTTTTCGGCAACAACCACACAATGCTCAGGGACAAACGCGTCCTTCAAAAATTGAAATCCATAAGATTCTCCCTGTAAATTCATCCGAATGATTCGTCTACTCGTCAGAATCTCCTCGGTTGTATTGCCACAATATCCTTCCAGTTCAAAACTATAGGGCAATGTACTTGTTACCCTTTGTAAGAAAGGATAGTCTTTTATATTTTCATTTGCAACATGCACACGACAAAGAGTATATCCATCAATTGATTCTTCCTCACAATTTTTCGATACAAAAAACTCATTTTGAATCGTCTGATTGGTTTTATTTAGCTGATAAAAATAGTCGGTCGCTTCTTTAGGACTTTTCGAATAGTGTTGCGCAAATAGCGCATTCACAACCGATGTAGGTGGCGTCAATAAATCTAATAAATCTAATAATTTTTTGTGATAATCATACTCGTTTATTTTTTTGGAACTCTTTTTTTCAAAAGAAGAATCGACGAGGCGTTTAGCCAAGGTTGAGGCGTCTTCTATCACCGTTTGCAAATTTGCTGAGTCGAATTCGTCAGTATAGCCTATTAGCGTTTTGATTCGATTTTGCAAATAAAGACGATCCATATCCATCCAGCCACCATTTTCAATTGCAATTGTTGCAAAGTTCACGATATCTTGTGCGATTGCCAAATCATTCATCTATTTAGCATATCCTTTTGGGTGACTATTATGCCAATTCCACGCGGTTTCGATAATCGTTTGAATGTCTGTGATTTGGGGATTCCAATTCAAAATTGTTCTCGCTTTATCGGCAGTAGCAACAAGTCTAGCTGGATCACCGGCTCTCCGTGGAACAATTTTGGCTGGAATATCTCTGCCAGTAACCTTACGAGCTGCATCCAACATTTCCTTCACTGAATAACCAGTATTCGAGCCTAAATTAAAGACATCGCTTTGATTGCCAGCATTCAAATAATCTAAGGCTAGTAAATGAGCAGCAATTAAATCCTCTACGTGCACATAGTCGCGAATACATGTGCCATCTGGCGTATCATAATCATCCCCAAAAATGCTCAATTCTTTGCGTTGTCCAAGTGCAACTTGCAAAATAATCGGTACCAAATGAGTCTCTGGTGTATGATCTTCACCAATTGAAGCATCCTGCTTTGCTCCTGCAACATTAAAGTAGCGTAATGCGACATACCTCATTCCATAAGCCTCATCGCACCATTTCATCATTTTTTCCATCATTAACTTGCTTTCCCCGTAAGGATTTTTAGGATTGGTTGGTGTCGTTTCAGAAATAGGTACCGTTTCTGGTTCTCCATAAGTTGCAGCTGTTGATGAAAAAATAATCTTATTGACATTATTTTCATGCATCACTTCTAGCAAAATTTCCATACCAGTAACGTTATTGCTAAAATATTTCAGTGGTTTTTCAACCGATTCACCAACTAGTGAACTTGCCGCAAAATGAAGCACTCCATCAATTGATTCATTTTTAAAAACAGTTTGTAAAAATGTCTTATCGCGGACGTCCCCTTCATAAAAGACCGCTGATGGATGAACGGCTTCTCGATGACCCGTTAAAAGATTGTCAACAACAACGACTTTTTCTCCTCTAGTAATTAATTGATCTACCGCATGAGAACCAATGTACCCAGCGCCACCTAAAACTAAGATTGTCATTTTTTCCCCTCCTAATATGAATACTCACCACTTATCATATAATTTTCAAAACCATTCAGCAACCGTGATTTTTATTTTTACACCAATTGCATGATAATTGCGTTTTCTTTAATGCAACATTAGTTTTTTTAGTAATAGATAGACTCAACTAGAAACAAAGCTTTTTTACTTCAAAAAAGGTGCCTAAGCAACTTAATCTAAACAACTTGTTACTGAAGTATCCTGATCTGAACCATTACTAACTGTAAAAAAGTTATTGTAAGTCAATAATTTTTTGAACAATAAAATCTGGATGACTCCAATGTAAATAGTGACCTTCTCCAATCGCAAAAATTTGGCTAAATAAAGAAAGTTTTGAATGGTTATACTCATCGAATCTTTTTTTTGAAGCAATAATTGAAATTCTGACTTGTGTTTGGCTTAAAACTTCTTCGACATCCTTTAGTTCATCCAACAGGTTTCCAATTAATTTGTTTTCTTCATAAATCATGGCATTACCATACGCTCTAAAAAAAATTTCAGCATTTTTTTGCTTTTCGATTTCAGTGTTATTGGGATTGATTGATTGCAAAAGGTCCTCTTCCCTAAGATCACCGTTTTTTTTGGCATCCTCAATTAACTCTGGACTTTGTAACTGGCCAGACTCAGCTAAAATCGCCTCTCTTATCTCACTGTAACTCGGTTCAATTAGAAGTAAACTACTAAATTTTTGAGGATTTTGGCTAGCTAGTATCATGGCATAACTTCCTCCTAAGCTATGACCAACAACCGTTATTGGTTTGTTTACTTGTTCATAATCAATAACATCCAAAACATTTGCTAAAATGTTTTTTGTTGACCGTTCCATATAAGTGGATACACTTTCCCCGGTTCCAATTGTGTCAATGGCTAAAAAACCATAATTTTTAGGTAATCTATCAATTACTGATTTAAAATTGTAATATGTACTATCCCCACCAAATCCGGAAATAAAAACGATTGTTGGTTCATTATTGCTTGATTTACGATAAGTATAGTTAATTTCACCTAAAGCAGTTGCTAACTTACTCAAAAACGTTCCTCCTATTCACAGTTACTTATAGTGTTATTTTATTCAACTTTATCATAACACTTTTCCCTAGTTTTATAAAAAACAGTTTCAAAACCGGCCCCAACAATCGATGGCATTTATTCAAAAGAACTTCCTAGTAATAGAATTCTTTCTTTAATTCAGGCCTCATTCGGGATTTCATGGCTTGGATCATCTCATAGTTCATTCCATCTTCTTTTCCAAACTGTTCTTCATTCTGATGACCTTACTGCCCACTTTATATACCCAGTAGTTCATCTGACAACGATTTAACAGACAAAGATAATCCTTCCCTTCTACTCTTTTGGATAAGGAATTCTCAAGTACCAATGGTTTTCGCTTTGCAAATTGTCACTTTTCCTTCATAATAAAAATTGAGAAAAGCGAGGTGGATGAGATGAAAAAATTTACATCAGGTTTTTTTACTGGTACGTTTGCAACAATTGCAGCTACAATAGGTCTGGTTACCGCGATTAAAAAAACGGTCATTGATCCAATAGAAAAAAAAGAAGCAATGATTGATGAGAATCGTCGCAAAGCAAACCGCAAAAGTCGCGCAAGATAAATAAAAACTGTGAAAGACACCACACGTTATCTAACCATGGAGATGGCAGTTAGCGGTGAAAAACGTCTTTCACAGTTTTTTAATATAATTGAATAGTCCATTCTTTATCCGGATTTTTTTGATAGAAGAACTCGGAAAGATGGTCGGAAATAAACACTTGATACATCTCAAGAAAATCTGGAGCCAATGAATAGTCCTGAAAATTTTGGGGATCTACCCAAAAAACTTCTCCTTCACTCGAACCCTTCAAGCTGCCTTCCCAACTATCGGTATGATAAAACAATACGATATACCGACCACCATTAGCTAATTGAAACTGCTTTACACCACATAACAAGGGTTTGGTTATCGTTAGACCTGTTTCCTCCAGTACTTCTCTGATAACTGAATCATGAAACGATTCATTCGGAAGAACATGTCCCCCAGGGAAGGTCAGTCCTGGCCAATCCTTTTTTTTACGTAATTGAACCACAACTTGACCTGTTTGATTCCGAATCATGCACATATTTGTCAATTCCACATTTTCCATCATTAAACCTCTCTTACCAAAAACAGTCTGAGCAAAATTGACAGACAATTCTTTTTATAAGATCAGGTTGTAGCCCTCAATATCTTAAAAAAGCATTTATAATCAATTCACTAGACTGTTGTTTGCTTTTAGTTGTGCTTGGTTTTTCCTGTCCAACTATCATAGCCATCTTTTAAAATATAGATATTGTTGTATCCTTTTTTTCGTAATTTATTAGCAGATCGAACACTCAAGGCTCTTGTTCCATCATATAGGTAGATAGGCATATCTTTGCGAATAGATTGAAACGATTGACTTAATACCGTATAAGGAATATTTCTGGCACCCATTATATGACCGGCATTAAATGTATCTTTTTCACGAACATCTATCACTTGTGCCTTTCTCATTCCCTCTTGGAACTCTTCTTGTGTCAGCATAGTCGCTGAGCGTTTTCCTAAAATATAATAATACAACCAATTTAATCCCATCACTACTAAAATTGTTGCCAGAATAATACTTAGTCCATTCCAAAAACTCATTTATCCTACCTACTCCTTTTATTTTTCTGAATGCATTGCCAATGAAGCAGCACCAATTACACCTGCATCATTGCCAAGTTCCGCCAATTTGATTTTCGTTGATTCTGCTACTTGTGGAAAAACAAAAGTTAAGAAGTTTTTTTCTACTCTACTACGCAAAAATTCTCCAGCAGCAGAAACACCACCACCTAGAACAATACTAGCAGGATTCAAGGTATTGCCTATATTCCCAGTAGCCAGTCCAAGGTAATAACACACTTTATCCACGACTAAATTTGCAAATAAGTCACCTGCTTGTGCAGCCTCAAAAACATCTTTACTGGTAATTGTTTCACCGTTGTCAAGCTGCTTTTTCAATTCTGAATCGCCAGCAAATTCTTCCGAAAGATGGCGAGCAACACGCACAACCCCTGTCGCACTGGATACTGTTTCTAGACAACCTTTTTTCCCACATGTACATTGGAAACCATCTGGATCAACGGTAATGTGCCCAATTTCTCCAGCAGCACCAGCAACGCCATGTAATAATTGACCATTCATAATCACACCACCACCGACACCGGTACCCAGTGTTACAAACACCACGTCTGGATTATTTTCGCCTGCTCCTTTCCATTGTTCACCTAAGGCAGCTACATTGGCATCATTGTCAATGGTAAACGGAATTCCAGTTTCCGCTTCGATTGCGTCTTTAATCGTTTGCGTTGTTTTCCAATTCAAATTATAGGCACCAATGACCGTTCCTAATTCACGATTGACGCTACCTGGCGTTCCCATACCAATTCCTAAAAAATCATCTTTTTTTAATCCATAAAGATTCATACGATGTTTGATTGATTCGATGATATCAGGAACAATATGGCTACCTTCATCCAAAATATTGGTTGGAATACTCCATTTTTGTTGAACTTCTCCTTGAGCAGTCAAAATAGCAAATTTGACCGTTGTACCACCTAAATCAATACCAATAATTTTTTTATCCATCTAATGTTCTCCTCGACTTTCTTCAATATGATGTTCACGTTTTAGAATACGCCATGCAGTCAAATACGTCTCTTTGTCAATTAGTCGGCGCTCATAGATTTTTTTCAACTCCAATGTCATTAACTCAATATCGTAAATTCGTTTGCCAACATAGACAATAATTCCAAATTGTTTTAAAAGTTGTTGTACATCATATAACGTTTCCATTTTATACTCCCTGAATAGTATACTCGTTATCCATATTTTTTAAAACCATACATTAGACATAATATCACAAAAAAGGTAAAAATTAATAGAGACAAAATGCGAATATGAATTGAGTATTTTTTTGCTGGCCTTGGTAACCCAATAAAATTACCGATTAACACCCCTCCTACTAATCCACCTACATGACCCCAAATGTCAATTGATTGATCAAACATGCCAAATGCAAAGCTTAATACTAAAAAGAGCGTGAATTGTTTGACTAGCCCTTCGATCACTTGATTGTGTCGAAAATGGACGCCTAAAATAATAAACGAACCAAATAAGCCAAATAAGGCAGTGCTCGACCCTGCAGAAACAATTCCCGGTGTGTTAAAAGCAAAACTCATTAGATTTCCCATTATGCCAGTGCCTAAATAAATAATTAGAAAACGGGTATGACCATAGAGTGCTTCAATTTGTTCTCCCATATAATATAAAACAATTGAATTGACTGCATAGTGCATTAAGCCAAAATGAAAAAAAACAGGCGTCAAAAAGCGCCAATATTGATGCAAAAAAACGATGGCCGGTCCGTATAATACACCGTTACTCTCTAATGGAATCCTCGGAAGAAAATAACCTAAAAGAAATACAAGTGTTTGAATCCCCAAAAATAACCAAGTAAAAAATGGCTGATTTCGAAGACGACGGAATTGAAACTCATTCATAGCTGTTCCCTCCTTTGATTCATCACAAACACCTTTTGGATAGGTTGATCATGTTCATCGCTCATCCACTCCTCTTCACCAACAAGTTGTACTGGCAAAGCCATGCTGACAGTATGACCATGATACTGCTCCAGATAGCGATCATAAAAACCACCACCGTAGCCAATGCGTTTTCCGGAAGAGGTGAAACAAACCCCAGGGACAATTATTAAATCAATTTCCTCTTTTTCCAGCACTTCTTCCGATAGTGGTTCCTCCACACCAAATGCCGTCCGTTTATAAGTAGTCGTCGGAAGAACCTTTACAAAACGCATTTCGTGATTCTTCCCAGTTTTTGGCAATACTAGAATTTTTCCTTCCTCCCAACCTTTATTCAAAATGACTTCTGTATTCAATTCATGTCTCATTGATCGATAAATTCCAATTGTTTTCGCCTTACACCAAATATCACTCGTTATTAATTGTTGGATTAGATGCGTTTCAACTTGTTTTTTATTTTCGACATCTCGCGCAAATTCATTCAATTCCTGAATTTTTTTTTGACGCAATTTTTCCTTGGTCGTCATCATTAATCCCCCCGTTTGCTGTTCATTTTACCATGTTTATTGAAATATGACGAAAGTTGCTTTGTATTTTTTCGTCAAGTAAAAATACTTAACAAATTTCGACAAAATACTAGCAATCTACTATAAATCATGCTATGATATTTAAGTCTGAGAGATATCTTAGTTATATTATGCTAAGGGAGGGAAATGAACATGCGCGTAAACATTACACTAGAATGTACTTCTTGTAAAGAACGTAATTACTTAACAAGCAAAAACAAACGTAACAACCCTGATCGTTTGGAAAAAGAGAAATATTGTCCACGTGAACGCAAAGTAACGTTGCATCGTGAAACAAAATAAAAAAAAAGCCACATATGTGGCTTTTTTTTTTATTTTGTTTTCACTGCACTGCCTGTTCGATAATCGATGGTATACCCAGGTTGAACATTGTATACAAAGATATTCATTCGAAGGTCGTTGTCTTCCACACTTTGAGCCTCTATTTCCACTCCCCGCGCAACCAATTCATCCCCTTTAAAATACGGGGTCACGCGATAACGTACAT
Organism: Enterococcus camelliae; assembly: GCF_042685105.1. Lineage (NCBI taxonomy): Bacteria > Bacillati > Bacillota > Bacilli > Lactobacillales > Enterococcaceae > Enterococcus > Enterococcus camelliae. The sequence continues at coordinate 16,801 of NZ_JBHUMO010000034.1, forward strand.
GGTTATTCGATTTTCGGATATAATGAGCAATTTCATTTTCATAACCACTCATTTCATCTTGGTTTAAAGCTTTCGTACCCGTAAACAAATTGCGAAGATTCGCATTCTCCCCAGTAAATTGAAAGCCAATAAGGTGAGAGCGATTGTACAACATTTCATCTTTTGAAATCTTCTTTTGTTTCCATCCAGTTGGATAAATAGAAGCAATTGACTGCCTCTTTTCTGTGGGCATCAGATCTCTATGTAACAATGCATTGGCCACTCCCACACGATTCAACCGATCGAGATTAGAGAAAGTTTGCCAGCCCCCCTGAGCCAGAGACAAATCAGCCTGTTGAAAAAATGGTTGATTCTTATTTATTTTAACGACCTGATGTTGTCCATCATAATCGGATAATTCAGCAAGCGTTTGATAGTTTTTGGTCAAATTATTCGTTGCATGGATTTGCTCTGCGACCTGTACGGCATCCTGAATATCCCAATTGTCGTAAGCAACTTTTCCTGAACTAAATAAAACAAGCAGTAAGCCAATTCCAATATAGGTCACGTGTTTCCAATTTAGAGTGGATTCCTTTTTTTTCATTTCCTTTCTTTACTCCCCTGTCCCCAGTTAGTGATTTCTTTAAACCAAAAAATCCGAATAATGCGATGGAAAATTCTTAGGTCAAGTCCTTTACCATCTATCATTCGGATTTTTATTTGGTTTAGTTATCATTCGATAAACTATTCGCCACTTAGTAAAAACGAAAGGTTCTTAACGCTTGAAGTGGTCGCATCATTTCATACCAGAGGCATCCCTCATCCCGAGCAACAATCACCATCCACCTATAGAGGAACAATGCTTTCTGCCTGAATGATGGTAACTAGCTGTTTCGGACTATTTTAGTTCGTCGGCGTAAAAATCTTCCACCGATTTTGCAGGATCGATAACAATATAAAGATTTTTTGTCGTTTCACTCACTTTGGTTGATTGATACTCATTATCTAAGCCGTCCCCATCAGTATCTTTATAAGGGAAGTAAACCAAATCTGGTGTTCCTGTTTGGTACAAAATTTCCATTCTTTCAATATCTTGATATTTTAATGCTCTTGCAAACATGCCTAATTCTAAACCACCTAGGTTAATGTCATGCGTTGCTACATGGTCACCTTCAGTAAAAATTTCAACTTTAAAACCAGCACAAGGATGAATTTCAACAAATTCTCCTCCATTGATACGGCCAAAGCTAGTAGTAATTTGTTTAATCCATAAATCCCCAATAAAACGACGATCTACAGTCCAAGTTTCTCCATTACGGAAAAGAAATTTCAATGCTTTCATTTCTCTTGACATTTAGAACACTCCTTACCATTTACTAATTACAAATTTAGTTTAGCATACTCTAAACAAGGTTGCATAAGAAAATGAATCGGTTTAAAAAAAAGTTGCTTATGCTTCCTTCGTTATTTCTAGATAGTGATGTGCTTCTCTAAGTAAATCGTCTTTGTTATTTTCGATTTCTCTCTGAACAACTTTTTTTTCCAAAAAATGAAGGATATCACTCATCCATTTACCTGGTTTTTTATTTAAACCTTTTTGCAAATCATGCCCATTTATTTGTAAATCTTTTAGTGAATGAATCGTAAGTTGCTCACTTATCATTTCAATTTGTTCAAATGATGGTTTTTTTTCAAAAAAAGGCAATAGCGTTTCAACACTCATCACGGTGTCTTTTCCTAACTGATAGACCATCCAATTGGTCCATGCCGCTGTTTTTCTGTATTGCAAGCCTTGGTAACACTTTTGAATTTGTCTAATTGAGTGATTGGATAGCTTCCAATCTTTCAGTAAAGGAACAATTTCGGCTTCGGATAAAACCAATTGATCGCACAAAAGTGTCCATGCTTCATCAATTTTTTTTATTTGCATTGTTGGCAAGTTCATAAATTTTTCAAGGTTTTTTTGTTGTTCTTCAAAATGTGGACAATAACAAAAACAAGAAGTCTCCAAAAAAAGAGCCAACGCCTTCTTTCTTGCTTGTCCAATTAAAAGTTTTTCCCATTCAACCCGGATACGTTCAATTGAAATTTGGGACAAAAGATGACTGTGTTTTCGGATGGCAGAGAGTGTTGTTGAATCCATTGCAAAATTTAATTGACTCACAAATCGCAAGCCTCGCATCATCCGCAATGCATCCTCATGAAAGCGTTCATTCGCATCACCAACTGCCCGAATGATTTTTTCCTGAATATCACCAACTCCGTGAAATAAATCAATAATTTCTCCACTTTCTGACAAAGCCAAAGCATTCATTGTAAAATCACGTCTCTTCAAATCTTCTTTCAATGAACGAACAAAAGTTACGTGATCTGGTCTTCGGTAATCTTGATAGGTAGATTCCGTTCGAAAGGTGGTGACTTCATATTGTTTTTCATTCCAAAGGACCAGTACTGTACCATGTTCAATACCGACATCTATTGTTCGGGGAAATAGCTGTTTAACCTCACTTGGAAATGCACTCGTGGCGATATCAACATCATGAATGGTCTGATTTAGCAAAACATCTCGAACACAGCCACCTACAAAATAGGCTTCAAAACCAGCTTTTTGAATTTTTTGAATCACCGGCTTGGCTTCTGAAAACTCTATCGGTAAATTTAATAAACTCATTCTGTTTTACTCGCTCCTATTTGATCTTCTACTCTTTCAAAACGAAACTGATCTCTTTTTTGAAATTTTTTCATGTTCTCTTCAAATGCTTCTGTCAAATCAATTTCCAATGAATTCGCCATCATTAGTAAAACGATTAGGACATCACCCATCTCTTCTTTTACTGTCTTTGCTTGCTCTGTTGTTTTTTTCTGTTTTTCGCCATAAAAATGATTGATTTCTCTTGCTAATTCGCCCATTTCTTCGGTTAAACGTGCCATCTGGGCTAAAGGGCCAAAGTACCCAGTTTTAAATTGACGAATATACTCATCAACATTTTTTTGCATCGCAGCGAGAGACTTTTCCTGATCCAAATAAATCACCTCAGTTATCATTTATCATTTGAAATTACTTTTTTTAAATCCAATTTGGCTAACTGATCGGATAAGCGTTTAAATTCTTCCCGATTGCCTGCATCAATCGCCAGATTTATTTTTTCGATTAAGGTTGTTCGCTCGTTTTGTCTTTGTTGACTTTGAATAAATGAATCCACTTCATCAAATACATCATCTGTTAAGGAATCATTCCAGCGATGGTAGGGATTATCTTCTAAAACGGCCAAGAATTCGGGATGTTCCCAAGCTTTTGGAATGGGGCATTCTAAATAAAGTGGTTTTTTCCAATTGAAGCGAATTTCATGGAATATTTGATCTGGGTCACAAAATTGATGTCCTTCAAGATAGAGCGTCAAAGCATCCACTGTAGATTTATCTGGTAATAGCACCAAGCCTCGAGTCGTTTTTGACGCTTGCTCAACAATTTTTATATTAGCCAAAATACTATCATGATGCAGAAGGTAGTCCAAAATCCATAAGATTTCTCTTCGTTGAAAAGCGCCATTTGCTAACAACCATTTTAGCCATTGTTTTTTTTCATATAATTCAACCATCTTTATTCACCTATCTTTCAGATAAATCGTCTAATATCGACTGAATCTCCAAATCACCTGGCTCGTGGGAGAGATAGTGTGCAAGCACACGCTTTGCTTCTTCCAGTCTCCCCTCTTCGCGTAGAAATATCCCATATTCTCTCATGAAATCAATTTCGTGATGCAGGTGTTCATTCGCGAGTTCGTAATAATTGGCTGCTTCATTAAATTCTTCTAACTCGCTGTGCGCTTTCGCCCTATTCCAAAGAGCAAATGGCTGATCTTGATCTTCCATTTGTGCAACAGCGTGAATTGCCTCTTCAAAAAAGCCTTCCTCAACATAGAGATTACTTAGCAATAACAATGTGTCATCTGTTCGCTCACCAATTGCTAATGCATCCTTCAGAAATTGTTCTGCTTTTTTTATATCGTGCAATCGATAAGCATTTTCAGATGCAAAGTAATAAAGCTCTACTTGATACGGGTTTTCGTGAATCCCTTCTTCAATGATTTGTTGGGCCTCTTCAATTTGCTCTTCTTCTTGTAGTACTTGCGCTAATTGTAGGTAAACTGCTTGATACTGGGGATTCAGTGCCCGTAATTTTTGTAAGTAATAAATGGCTTGCTCATTTTCTTTCATTTGTAAAAGAACAAGCGCAAGCTGGAATAAGCGTTCATCTGTTTCTTTGATTTTTACCGCTTCTTCCAAAAATGGTATCGCTTCTTCAAACTTCCCTAACATACTTAAGCTATACCCTATTTTTTCAATTAGTATGTCCTCTGATAATTGTGGATTGTTATTCGTGTCTCTAACTTGTTGGAAGGCATCCAAAGCTTTTTGAAATTGGTCTGTTGCTAAATACAGTTCTCCCAAAGCATACGGAATCAACACCTCTTGAGGTGCAATTTTTTGTGCTTCTTGCAACTTTGCTTCACTCACTTCTGGAATGTTCAATAACTGATACAAATCTGCAGTTACCAACAAAGCAGCCACATAGTTTTCACTCGACTTCGGTATTTTCTCTAATTCCGTAAACGCCTGCTCTAGGTCGTCATCTTCAATTGCTATTTCAGCTAGCGGCAAATGATACGTATCTTCTTCAGGAAACTTTTTTACTAAATCTTCAAATATTTCCTTGCTTTCCTCTAAGAAACCCAATTGTTGTAAATCTTCACCTAATTCTGCCAAACATTCTTTAGAATCTGTTCTCAATGCAGTTTGCAACGCTACCTGTGCGCTTGCTAAATCATCGTTTTGCAAAGCAGCTAATACTTTTTCACTTTCCGTCACCCTGTAAAACCTCCTTCAAAATTTGTTCATAGAGTTGATAAACAGCAACAAATTGCTCTTGATTGGGTGAGATTAATTGATACCCTCCACCAATAAAATTCAGTTGTACGAGATCACCTGCTGTCGCACACCCATCGGATAATTTATCTAAATAATCTGAAATCATCAATGGATAAGGAAGAGAAATAGGAAAACCTATGTTCTGGATCCATTGTATCACTTCAATACAAAATTCTGGTTTTTTGATTGTGACACAGTTCCAAATAAAATGAAAGAGAAAACCTAAAAATCGTTTCATTTGTGCCGAAAGAACATGACTGTTCTCAGTTTGATAAAATTTTTCTTCAAACCATCGTCCATAATGCGCCAAAGAATAAGCATCCTTTGCATAGGATTGAATGATATATTCAATGTAGTTAGAAAACGATTGTTTTAATAAACTTTCCTTTGTAGGATAACGCGCGACTAATTGATCGTAAAAGCCAGAATCATTGATAAGTGCAAGTTTTAGAAGACTAATAAAATCGGTCATTTTGGTCGCAGTCGTTTCTGACAACCTTTGCGAAAAAAAGAAAATTTTTTGTGGAAGATTTTCCCAAATAAGACATTTAGCAAAGGGTGGTTGAATAAGCTCTTTTTCGCTTAGCAAAGCAGTGGAAAAAGATTGAATACTCAAACTGATAACAAAAAATTCCGAAGGTAAAACACTAAATTGATGGAAGAAACTAGTAAGCTGAATCACTCCTTCATTTCCTAATGCGATCATGATATAAGAACCCAACGGATCAAACTTTTCTAAAAATTTCAGTCCTTGAATCATATTGGTAACAGTATTGCAATAGAGTTGATTGGAAAAAATGTACCAATCAATCTCAGTGTCTTTAAAAAAAGTAGCATATTGATTTGCAAACTCTTCATAATACTGTTGATTGGTAAAAAAAAGAAGGTGCTTACCTGAAAATTGTTTCGGCTCAAAAATCTGAAAAAAAGTCTGGCCATAATGAATACTTGTTCGATACTGTGATTGACAATAACTAACCTCCATACCATCCACCTCTTATTCAATTCAGTATACCACGTTCATGAAAAGAACTGCCAATAATGCTGAAAGAAGCATGCTAGAAACCTACAAAAAAGCTGAGCGATGATTAGGTTAATCGTCGTTCAGCTTTGCAAAAATTCAGTTAAAATGAAAGATGGTTAGCTTATTTTCCAGCCGTGAAAATTTCGTTGGCTTTTTCCCAATTAACCAAGTGCCAAAAAGCTTCAATATAATCAGGACGCACATTTTTATATTTCAAATAATAGGCATGTTCCCACACATCTAATCCAATGACCGGTGTTTGTCCTTCCATCAATGGAGAATCTTGGTTAGCTGTCGAGGTTACTTTAAGCGCTCCATTGTCCAACACTAGCCACGCCCATCCAGAACCGAAACGGCCAGTTGCAGCTTGCTTAAATTCAGCTTTAAAGTCTTCCAAACTTCCAAATGTTTCATCAATAGCAGCTTTTAACTCTCCAGTTGGTTCACCGCCAGCATTAGGGGCTAAAATTTCCCAAAAGAACGAATGATTGGCATGTCCACCACCATTGTTACGTACGGCCGTGCGAATATCTTCAGGTACAGTTGATATTGAAGAAATTAAGTCTTCTACCGATTTTTCTGCCAATTCTGGGTGTTTTTCAACCGCTGCATTTAAGTTTGTCACATAGGTGTTATGGTGTTTATCATGATGCAAATGCATCGTTTCAACATCAATGTAAGGTTCCAATGCATCGTAAGCATAAGGTAAATCTGGTAAAGTGTAAGTCATAATTTTCTTCCTCCTAAATAATTATCATTACTCTGTTAGCATAGCAAATCCAAGCAAATTCCTCAAAAAATTTGCTTAAAAACCGCTTATTTTTTCTTATTATTAAAAATAAGCAATTTACTAAAAAAATAATTTGCTACCACAACAAGAATCTGAGTTAAAAATTTTGCAAATACGTCCGATGTCAATAAAATTTTCAATAGGATGAACATTGAAGCCATGTCTAGGACGTATGATAATCCACGGTAAAAGATAAATTTGACCGCCTCTTCTATCCACTCTGCTTTTGTTTCACTTTTGCTATGAAAAACCCATTTTTTATTCGTCACAAATGCAAAGAGAACGGAAAGAATCCAAGAAATTGTATTTGCCACCGCAAAATGAAATTGCAGGATATCTCTACATAAAAAATAAATAACGATGTTTACAATTGTTGTCATCACACCAAAAAATAGGTAACTCATTACCTCCATAATCAAAAACTCCTCTTCGTTCTTTCTTAAAAGATTATACCAGTAAGTGAAATCCACGGGTAGTCCTTGTTTTCTATCGTCGCATTCGTTAAAATGACCATGAAGCGAATTTATTAAGAGGAGTGTATACATGTCAATTTATCAGATGTTTGTTAGTTCTTTCTTCCATTTTAAGCAACTTTTTACGGTGCGTAAAACCCCTTTTGGTAAGGTTCTATTTTACCTTGTTTTACTTAGCTTTCTTTTTGCAATACCTATGACTACCCAAGTAATGAATATTTTTGGTGCCCTACGCGAAGATGGACAAAAAATTGCGGAAAAACTGCCCGCTTTTACAATTGATCAGGATCAACTTGTTTCCCCTGAAGAAAATTCAGGATTTATCTATCAAAGCAATTATTTAACATTTACCTTCGATCCTGATGGCAAACGAACGCCAGCTGATATTCAATCTGATTTAAAGGGAAAATTCATTAGCATCGGAATGCTCCAAGATGAATTGATTATTAGCCTACCTTCTGATGAAACAACACAGTCACTCTTGGGAGATAATGCTTTTAAAATGGGCTATAATCAGTCAGTACTCTCTTCAATCAATGGTCATACGCTGAAAAAGACTTTATCTCAAAAACATTTGCCTTGGTTTCTCTATATCGTTATCTTTCTCGTTGCTATTTATCCATCATTCATTAACTTGGTGTTTACAGTTCTTCTGACTAGTCTTTTTGCAAGTATCTGGGCAAAAATGATTGACCGTTCTTTTTCCTTTTTAGACACATTTAAAACTGTTATCGTTTGTTCAACGTTGCCAACGTTACTGAGTACATTTATTCTCTTTTTTGATTTTTCGTTTAATTCTGGAACCTTTATTTTCTTAGCAACCAGTTTTCTCTTTTATCAAACACTGAAAAAAAATCAACCACTACCTTCATCAAACTAACAAAAAAGCTATCCTGATGATAGCTTTTTTTTCATGAGAAGGTGTACACTATTATTTAAGGAGGCGATTATTTTGAACTATATTTTATCCACACGTCCATTTCGAACGCAATATGCAGAAAAAATTAACCAGCTGTCATCAGATTATCAGTTTGTTTATGCTGAAAATCTTCCAGAATCCTTTCAATGGGAAAAGGTTGTGATTACCATTGGTTGGAATAAAGAATGGGCGAACAATCTCTTACAGCCAGCAGCAAATCTAAAGTGGGTGCAATCCATTTCAGCCGGTGTTGATTACTTGCCTCTGAAAGCTTTCGAACAACAAAAAATTCTTTTGTCAAATGGAAGTGGCATTCATGCACAATCAATTTCTGATCACGTCCTCGGCATACTTTTGATGAAAACGAGAGGGTTATTCCAATCTCTGCTCCAACAACAAACGCACGATTGGCAAGCAAAAACCATTTCCTATAACAATTTAAGCGAACAAGTAATTACCATTATTGGAGCAGGTCAAATTGGGCAGGAATTAGCGCGAAAACTTACTTTATTCGGTTGTACTGTCAATGGTATCAATACAAATGGTCGTGCAACACTTCATTTTGCTAAAATGAGTCCCCTTCGTGATCTTTATGACTGCGCAAAAGAATCTGATTTTTTAATCAATATTTTACCGTTAACCCCGGAAACACACCATCTCTACGATGAACGCTTTTTTCAAGCCATGAAATCAACTGCCTCTTTCATTAACGTAGGTCGAGGTCCCAGTGTAGATAATGTGGCGTTACTCAACGCACTAAAAAACAATGAGTTAGCATTTGCGTCAATCGATGTTGCTGATCCTGAACCTCTTCCAGAAGAAGACCCACTTTGGAATGCGCCTAACTTATTCATTACACCCCATATCTCGGGTCTAACAGCTCATTTCCAAGAACTGTTTATGAACATATTTTTAGAGAACTTTTCATCCTTTTTGGAAAATCAAAAACTCTCAAGAAACCAAGTATCTCTTGAAAGTGGATACTAAAGTGACTCTTATCAAAAAAATCTTTCCCCACCGTGAGGAAAGATTTTTTTGCATACGTTTATTATGTGTCTACTATCCCTTAGATTCTTCGAATACATACGTAGGTTCATCTAATTTACTATTATAATCAACAACTAAATCATATCTTTTAAAAAACCACTCATCTGTTTCTTCAATAAAAAATAGGATACCTGAAACCGTGGTCTCAACTAATGGTTTATCTGGTCTATCAACGGAGAGTCCAACAGAAAAGCCATCATGAACTTGTGTTTTTCCGTACACTTTTCCATAAAATTTGATTCCCATACCAGGTTCTAACTGGATTTCTTTTTGAAACCACTCTAGCGCTTGCGGTGTAATTGTTAGTTGCATAAATACCCCTTCTACTCGTTTAATTTTTTATCAAGAAAATCAACATCTTCTGCATTCCCTATTACTAGTAAGTTATCATTTTCCTTCACTAGTTGATTTGCAGATGGTGAAACAATAACTTGCGCATTTGGTCTTCGAATAGCAACAACCGTTAACCCGTACTTCTGACGAAAATTCAGGTCGAGCAATGTGTGATTAAAAAATTTCGGATTGGTCACACGCATTTCTGCCAGTGAAAATTCATCCGATAGTTCAATGAAATCAAGTATGTTTTTAGACACCAAGTTATGTGCTATCCGAATTCCCATATCCCGTTCTGGATGAACCACTCGATCCGCTCCAACTTTCTCCAGTACCCTGGCATGGTATTCATTTTGTGCTTTGGCTAATATATTTGGCACACCCATCTCTTTCACCATTAATGTGACCAAAATGCTTGCCTGAATATCTTCCCCAATTGCAACGATAACATGGTCAAAATTACGGATTCCAAGTGACTTAAGAACCTTCTCATCTTGAGCATTCCCTACGACCACATGTGTAGCAATATTCATATACTCATTCACTCGATCTTCATTTTCGTCAATCGCCAGAACCTCTTGTCCAGATTCAACAAGTGTCCGACAAATACTACCACCAAACCGTCCTAACCCAATGACCGCATAGTTTTGTTTCACTTTTGCACTTCCTTCATTCCTTGATTCTCCACCATTATAACAAAATGGTAGAATGTTCACCTAATAGGTTGTCTTATTTAATATAACCATGCTTGAATGCATAGATTGCTGCTTGTGTTCGATCTTCAACTTCGAGTTTTGACAAGATATTAGAGACATGTGTTTTGACCGTTTTTAGTGTGATATACAACTCATCAGCAATTTCTTGATTACTTTTTCCATTTGCAATTAATTGTAGTACTTCTTTCTCCCGATTTGTTAACTCATCATGCAAATGGAAATTGCGATTACTCAATTCATTTTTCAATTTACTTGATACTTCGGGTTCAACAACACGTTCTCCTCTGTAAGTTGCACGTATTGCTTTGGCTATATCATGGGCTGCCGATGTTTTAAGAAGATACCCCGATGCACCCGCTTCAATTGCTGGATACACCTTCTCATCATCAATAAAGCTGGTTACAATGATTACTTTTGCTTGTGGCCAAGCAGCTAAGATCTGTTTGGTGGCTTCAATACCATCCATCACATCCATCACCAAATCCATTAAGATGACATCGGGTCGTAATTCTAATGCTTTTTTTACACCTATTTCACCGTTTTCTGCATCTGCAATGACTTCAATATCATCTTGAATAGACAAATAGGAAGATACGCCTATTCTAACCATTTCATGATCATCAACTAATAGTACTCGAATCATTTTGTACTTCCCTTTCTTTAAAAATCGGTATTTTTATCTCTATACTTGTTCCTTGATTTTTAAAACTAATAATTTTGACAGTTCCTCCGATGCTATGAATTCTTTCACGAATGTTCGTCAAACCATAACTTCCGGTTTTTTCTTGGCTAGTATCAAATCCAACACCATCATCAATCAAACGTAAATGAATTTGTTGATTCACTTCATTTAGGTATACCTCTAAGTCAGTAGCTTTGGCATGTCTTAACGTATTTGACAAAAGTTCTTGAACAACTCGGAATAATTGATCTTCAACAATTGTTGGTAAATGTAAGTCAGCTATTTGCCAATGGATTTGAATTGTCACTTTTGATTGAAGTTCAACTAAAAGTTGTTCAATCCCCTTTTTAAGTGATTTCCCTTCAAGATTCACCGGTCTTAAATGTAATAACAAGGCTCTCATTTCTGATTGCGCGGTATTAATAATTTCAGTAATTAAAGCCAATTGTTTTCGTTGGCGTTCCTCTACTTGTCCTTTTTTAGCCTGTTCATTCATTGCTGAAAGAAGCATCATTGCAGCAAACAATTCTTGTGAAACGGAATCATGTAGTTCTCGAGCTAAGCGGTGCCGTTCATCTGCTAAAATTTGCTCTTTTGTTTGTCCATCAAACAGTTTTGGTTCGGCATTGCTCAACTGCAATTCTTTTGAAATTGTAACCATTTTCATTTGAATAACTTGGATATCCTCTAATATACCTTGAACCGTTTGTTGATGAACAACAATTGGCATCTCTTCCATTTTCTGTGGATAGTTTCCTTCTGATAAATTTTGCAATGACAGCTCAATTGGTTTTAAAACAATCCTCTGCCAATACCCTAATATAAAAAAAAGCACTAATCCTCCGAAAATCGAAAGAAGCAATAAAAAAACCAAAATAGGAAGAAACACAATACGCCATTGAAAAAATTGAATAAACCATTCTTGAGGATGAGCTGTTTGAAATAAACTCAGACAAATCAAAAAAAGCGTGAAAAAAATAAAACAGGCAAAAAGAAAAGAAATGACCATCCTAAAAGAGTATTTTTTCATACTCGAATCACCTCAATTTCACCTACACAGTTGGTGGACAGAATATGCAGTTTTCTTTGACTGTCGTCATAATCTGTACTATAAATGATTAATTCCTCATTTTTTAACTGAATTGCTTCATCTTCAAAAGTTACCGTCCCCAGAAAGCTATTTTGCTGGAGCTTAATGCCTATACCCGCTGGCACAAGAATACGGGTTTTTCCGAATAGTTTACGAATAACGATCGTATTTTCCTTTTTTGGTAGAAGTGTATTGCCCAAATCAATAATCGTATCCCCTGCAACAATACTCAGAACTATATCGTTCCATTCAAAGATTTCACTGCCAATTCGACTATCCCCAATCCACGTTTTCTTGATTTTTTCCGAAGCGTGGGCAGTGGGTTCGATTGTTTCAACCATCATGATTTTTTTCTTTTTCAACCAATTTTTTTGAAAAAGTTGAACCCCTGAAATTTCTACTCCTTTTATTCCAATAAATAAAATTGCAAACAGCAACATCAGCCAAATAGCAAAATTATTAACTAATGCAATCACGATAAAAATAGCCCCAATCACCTGGAGAGTTCTCTTTTTTTCATTTTCCTTCTTTGTAACTATGAAGATACTACCAACTCCTAGGAAAAAAAGAATGACTAAAGGAATATTATGTACTAACTGCCAAAGAGCAAAAACGAATAAAAGACATTCTCCTATAAGAAAAAAACGCCATGCATTCTTCATCATTGGTCTCCTTCCTAATTTTCCATATTGTAACAAATATCTATACGGAAAGCATCCGTCTTTTGACTGAAAAAAACTATCCACCTAAGACTGGCAAATACCCCAAAACTAAAAATTTTTGGTGAACGCTTCAAATAGGAGGATAGTTTTTATAATTTTTTGTTTCGTTATTTCACACTGACAATCTTCACAGGCATATCGCCACCTGGCGTTGAAATGATTACTTCTTCATTCAGTCTTTTTCCTATTAAGGCTTGAGCAATCGGGGAATCATTTGAGATTTTACCTGAAAATGGATCTGCTTCCGCACTTCCAACAATCGTATACTCTTCTTCATCACCGTCTGGTAATTCAATAAAAGTGACTGTCTTACCAATGGAAACTTCGTCTTGATCCACGCCGCCGTTATCAATTATTTGTGCAAAGCGAATCATATTTTCCAAGGTCGTAATTCTACCTTCTACAAACGCCTGCTCATCTTTCGCTGATTCATACTCAGAGTTTTCGGATAAATCACCAAAACTGCGTGCAATTTTAATTCTTTCAATTATTTCTCCACGCTTAACTGTTTTAAGCTCTTCCAGCTCATTTTCTAATTTTTCTTTTCCTTCTAATGTCATTGGATATACTTTTTCTACCATAGCACTTGCTCCTTTATTTACATTTCATAAAAAGTGTTTTTTCTATCTATTGTCTACGTATTTCTCCTTGTTTACAAGGTGTTCATCATACGTTGCGGAAAAATAAACCTTACCAGTCGTCATATCCGCAACAAAATAATAATAATTATTGGCTGTCGGATTTAAAACCGCCTGAATGGACTGTTCACTAGAGTTGTCAAACGGTCCTGGTCCGTAACCAGTATTATTATACAAATTATACGGTGAGTCAACCTGTGTGTCTTCGATTGTGACATCTTCTTTATGTTCTCCCAAAGAATATAGGATTGAAATATCTGATTGTAGAGGCATATCTGCTGCAATACGATTAAAAAAGACTTGTGCAATATTTTTTCGATCGTCTTCCTTAACTCCTTCTTTTTCTACCAAGGATGCTAAGGTTAACACTTCATGGACGCTCAAATTTTTTTGTTTGATTTGTGTGTAATACTTGCTCATAATACTATCCGTTTTCGCAACCATAGACGCAACCAATTCTTTCAATGTCATATTCTCATAATAATTATAGGTTGCAGGAAATAAATATCCTTCAAGACGATAACGAACATCAGTCGCTTCCGCTGCACTTTGTAACAGGTTTGGATACGCAGTCAATAGCGTTTGAAAAAAGTCATTGTCACTAATAGTTGTTAGAAAGTCATTTTTTGAAAAAGAGGTTTTCTTCGCTACAACATCCGCTATTTGATCAATGTCATACCCTTCCGGAATCGTAATTCGAGCCTGTGCTTCTTTTTCGGCAACGTCACCATCTTTTAATGCTTTACTGATTTCTGATAATGCCATACTAGCTGCAAATTGATAGGTTCCCGCCTGAAAACCAGTTAAATTATTAAATTTTGTGTAATAATTAAACACCATACCACTTTTAATTACTTTATCTTTCTCTAATATTTCACCAATTTCTTTGTTTGAAGAGCCATTCGGAATAACTACTTCAATTTTCTTATCACTTTTAGCATTCAGCGGCTCCAAACTTGAAGTAATATAATTATAGATATTGTAAACTAATATGCCACCAATAATTAGCACAATCATCAGAACAGAAATGGTGATTTTTCTAACAATTTTATCTTCTTTTCTTCGCAGGGAACGTCGAACATCTTTCGGTGCATCAGAGACGCTTTCTAGTTTCTCTTCCGCGTTCTGTTGTATTGGATTGCTTACTTTTTTTTCTTTCTTCATCAGGATTTCCTTTATTTTTTTTTGGATTATCTAAGTGATGAACACACTAACTTGTACTATTATACATGATAAAGTAGAAAATAAAAACTGCAATAAAGTTTATTTTAACAAAAACAAGGCAACGGTTCATTGCTTCAAAATATAAAGGTTCTATAATATTTGGTGTTGTTACTCAAACTGAGTAGTGACGCCAAATATTTTTTTATAACAAAAAGACATCCGGTTGTCCTATGATTAAATCGTCAAAAACAATCATAGGAGGATAACCAAATGTCCATAACTAAGAATATCAAATGTACGGATGAAAAGACAAGTCATTCTATCAAACAAATTTTGAACATCAAAGATTCCCATATTACCTTTTCAAAAGATGCCATTAGTAAAGAGCGCGTTCATGGCCGTATGGCCAATGTATTTACCGGCTTATTAACCGGAGAAGTGCATCGTTGCGAATGTTGTGGATTTGATTCTGTCATCCGTCATGCCTATCATGATAGTTAGATTCAGTTGCTTCCGTATCAAGAAGTACCAACTTATCTACACCTGTACAAACAGCGTTTTCGTTGTACTCAGTGCCATCATACGTTTTCTGCCAAAACCTATT
>NZ_JBHUMO010000035.1:0-25701 GCF_042685105.1 Enterococcus camelliae
GAAAATCTCCTTATTGATTGTGTTGGAACTTCAATAATACACGATTTTTCGCTATGACGTTTTTTTATTGCTTGAAAGTGGCTAAGTTCATCTTACAATGAACCGCATTTATTTTATGGTGTATAACCTTAATTATGGATACAACTATTTTTCCTATGCACTTGGTTCAGGATTGTTAGTGATGATTGTGATTGTGCCAATTTTGACGATGAAGTCTTTTGCTGAAGAGCGGCATAATAAAAGTGATCAGCTCTTACTAACCTCACCTGTATCAGTCACTAAAATTGTGTTAGGTAAATATTTGGCAATGATCAGTATTCTTGGGATTGCCTGTGTCATTTTTATGATTTTCCCTGTAATTATTAGAATGCTAGGAACAGCTCATTTTCTAATTGATTACTTAACCATATTGATGTTTTTCCTAATTGGTTCCGTCTATATTGCAATTGGCATGTTTTTATCTTCAACGACTGAAAGTCAAATTATTGCTGCAGTAGGAACGATGGCGGTATTGTTGTTGCTTTATTTTTGGAGTACATTAACGAATTATTTGCCATCTGGTACGTTTGCTAATTTAATGATGGTCCTTATTTTGTTTGCATTGGTCGCTTTAGCCTTGCAATCGTATTTACAAAATTGGAAGTTTACCTCTCTCATCTATGCAGTTTTCGCATTAGGCACAATTATTGTGTATTTTGTGACAAAAACATCATTTGAAAGTTTATTGACGAATATTTTATCAAGTTTTGACTTAACTGCGGTTTTGACAGATTTGGTGGATAGCAATTTGTTAAATATTCCGAATGTCTTTCTCTTGCTCAGCTTGATTGTTGCGTTTAACTATTTGACCATTCAAGTCATTCAAAAGAGACGCTGGAGCTAGGAGGTAGGAAGATGAAAAAATTAAGCGGAAAAATCAAACAAATTTTTAAGCAACCGAATAAAAAGTCACTACAAACAATCAAAAAAGAAATTGGCGCCTCATTTAAAAGCACTTCTTTTAGACAGGGAAGTTACCGAGGAGCGTTAACCGTTCTGGTAATCGTCATTTTAATTGTGGCCAACTTAGTAGTTCGGCAACTACCAACCAAATGGCAATCGATTGACTTAACTGAAGAGCAAATATTAGAAGTATCAAATGTCAGTAAAAAATTCTTAAAATCGATGGATGACTCGATTCAAATGGTTGTAGTCGCCGATAAGAGCAGTACGGATACACGTATCAAGTCCTTCATTGAAAATTATGCCGATTTATCAGACAATATCTCAGTCAAATGGATTGACCCAGTCGTCCATCCTTCGGCATTGACCAACTACAACGTAGAAGAAAATACCATCTATATTAAAGACAAAACAACTGACAAGAGCACAACAGTGGCTTTCTCAAATATCCTGTCATCAAGCTACGATAGCTCGTATAACACGGTTACGACGTTTGATGGTGAAGGGCAATTAACCAGTGCGCTAAACACATTAACCAATACAACAAAGCAAAAAGTTTACCTGACAGAAGGACATGGGGAAGGTAGCTTACCGAGCACGATTAGTACTTTATTCACCAAGGCTAATTACGAGACTGATATGTACAATAGTGTCCTGACTGATACGATGTCGACGGATGCTAATCTGTTATTAATTTATGGACCAACTACTGACTTTACCGATAATGAAATCAAAAATTTGGAGAGTTATATTGCTGATGGCGGCAAAGTCATGGTGGCATTAAGTTCGGAAAATCCTGATTTGCCGAAACTTTTAGCATTTCTAAAAGCTTATGGCTTAGCAGAGACATCTGGCTATATTGCAGATACTGAGCGTTCATTCCAAGGATCGTCTTATTATCTCTATCCCGAACTTTCTCTTTCTGGTGATTATGCAACAGGTATAACAAATAAAATGTTGTTAATTGCCAATACCAAGGGCTTTACCTCAGTCGATCCAAGCATTGACAATGTGACAGTCACCAACTTGATGACAACTAGTTCAAATGGCTATAACGTGACTGATGAGGAACAAAAACAAGGAACCTATATTTTGGCAGCCGTGGTTGATCAAAAAACTGTAGCGACAGATACGACAGACTCAACTAGTGAGTCAACAACAAGCTCGACCGCAGAAAAGACTGAAGCCGGCAAGCTAACAGTCTTGAGCACGACTAATATGGTGGATGATACATTATTATCAAATTATCCAACACTTGAAAATAGCACACTCTTTATGAACATGGTGAGTGGTAACTTTGATGGAACGACAAATCTTTCGATTGAAGCTAAGACGTTAGGAAGCAATCAAAATACCGTTGTTAGCGCAGGTCAATACAGTATTTCGACCATCTTTATTTTACCAGGTGCGATTTTAATTGGTGGCTTTATCCTTTGGTTCCGTCGCCGAAAAGTCTAAAGGAGGAGCGCATATATGAAAATCAATCAAAAGCTGCGGCCTTTTGTCATCTTAGGTATTGTTTTTGTCGTCTTATTAGCTACCTATGTTGGACTAAAAGCTTACAACACAAAAGTCGCAGAAGAAGAGACCGCATCATCTGAAGCTGAGACAATCTATTTGACGAAACAAGGTAAGACCAAAAAAATCAGCTATACAAACGGAACAAAGACAATGACTTTTTCTTTAAGTGATGATGCTTGGACCGAAGCAAGTGCAACTTCTACAGAACTATCTAGCAGTTCAGTAAGCAGTATTGCTAGTTATTTTGGCAAGCTAACCGCAACGCGAAAGTTAACCACCAACTTGGAAGAGATAAGTGCATACGGACTGGATAATCCAGCGTATAAAATTAGTGTAACTAACAAAAAGGGCAAAACCCAGACAATCTTAATCGGGAATGCCTTAGCTGACGGTAGCTATTATGCTAAGCTAGCTGATGAACCAGCTATTTATGTGATTGCGACAGGTTTTGAAAGTTATTTGACTTTTGATTTAAATTCACTTGTCGCTTCACCGACAATTCCGACAATGTCTAGTAACAACGTAAATTCAATAGAACAAATCAAAGCTGATGGCACTACGAAAAAGATAGATAACGATGCAACAAGTTCTTCTGAAGAAGCGAGTGAGAAGGCAACCTCTACATCCACAGAATCAACACCATACGATACTGCAACAACAGCTTTGGTCTCCCTAGTTAGCTATGGGGCTGTAAACTATAAACCCACTGTTTCTGATTTAAGCACCTATGGACTAGACAAGGAAAGTCGAACGACCTACACGGTGAATTACCTTGATGAAAACGAAATAGAGAAAAGTTTTACATTTTACGTCGGAAAAGCCTCCACTACTGAAGGGTATCAATATGTTCAATTCACTGAATCGGTTGTGATTTATCAATTGAGTGAAAGTACTGTCACCTCATTGGAAAGTGCTTTTAACTAGGTATCGAAATACAACAAGCAAAAGCGATATAGAAAGTTTCCCAATTTAAATTGAGCAAAGCTGAGAATTGCAAACTAGATTTTTTGCATCTTTATAAAAAACGTCTCTTTAACTATAAGATTCATTATAGTTAAAGAGACGTTTTGCTTCTTATTAAATAATTTTCTTAATTATCGTCATTTACTGAATCGGGACTCATGATCATACCAAGAATCATTGGATGACGTTCTGTTTGATCAAATAAGAACGGTTGGAGTGCACCAGCCATTGCTTCTTTTAACTTGTGTTCATTGCAATCTGGTTGTTTTAGCGTTTCTCGGAGTGCACGGAATAAGATGCTTTGTCCTTCGTTAATCATTTCGCCAGATTCACGCATGTACACAAAGCCACGAGATAAAATCTCAGGTCCTGCCAAGATTTCTTTTTTGGCAATATCAACGGTTGCAACGGCTAATACTAAACCTTCCTCTGAGAGAATTCTCCGATCACGTAAGACAACATTGCCAATATCGCCTACACCATTGCCGTCAACATAGACATCGTTGGCATTAAAATGGCCGGCGACTCTAGCTGTATCAGCAGTTAAGGCTAACATATCGCCATTTTCAAGAATGAAGCAGTTTTCTCTCGGAACACCTGTCGCTTGGGCTAATTTCGTATGAATCTTCAACATACGAAATTCCCCATGTACCGGCATAAAGAATTTTGGCTTCATTAAACGCAACATCAATTTTTGTTCTTCTTGACCACCATGCCCCGAAGTATGAATGTTATTCAATTTTCCATGAATGACATTTGCTCCGGCTTGCAGCAATAGATTAATCAGATGATTGACACTAGTAGTGTTTCCAGGAATCGGTGAACTTGAAAAAATGACTGTATCATCAGGATGAATTTGAATTTGACGATGAGTACCATTGGCAATTCGACTTAACGCAGCCATTGGTTCGCCTTGTGAACCTGTGCAGAGAATAAGTGTTTCATTTGCAGGTAATCGATTCAATTCGCTTGCGTCGACAAACGTTCCTTTAGGTACATTGATATAACCCAGTCTTTGCCCGTTGACAATGGCATTTTCCATACTTCGACCAAAAACTGCAATTTTGCGACCAGTTGCAACGGCTGCATCGGCTGCTTGTTGCAATCGAAAGATATTGGAAGCAAAGCTAGCAAAGATGATACGTCCATCAATTTTCTCAAAAATATGCACAATGGATGTACCAATTGTTTTTTCAGATTTGGTAAAGGTTGGTATCTCAGCATTGGTACTATCTGATAGCAGACAGAGGACACCTTCTTCACCAATTCGCGCCATTTTGTGTAAATTGGCAGGTTCTCCAACTGGTGTGAAGTCGAACTTAAAGTCACCCGTGGCCACAATATTACCTGAAGGAGTTTTGACAACAATTCCTAATGTATCTGGAATGCTGTGAGTTGTTCGGAAGAAACTAACGGCTGTCTTTCGGAAACGAACAATCGTATCTTCATGAATTTCATGTAGCTCAGCATCACGGAGCAAGCCGTGCTCTTCCAATTTATTGGTAATCAGAGCTAAGGCTAGCGGTCCTGCATAGATTGGCATGTTTGCTTGACGAAGTAGGAAAGGAATTCCGCCGATGTGATCTTCATGTCCATGAGTAATAAACAAGCCTTTCACTTTGTGGAGATTTTGGATGATGTAGCTGTAATCGGAAATCACATAGTCAATTCCAAGTAATTCATCTTCTGGAAACTTGATTCCTGCATCGATTAAAATAATTTCATCTTGAAATTGAACCCCATAACAATTTTTTCCGATTTCACCTAGTCCACCAATGCCAAAGACACCTGTCTCATTGTTTTTCAGCGAGACTTTCATGTTAAAACTCCGTTAATTGGAAATCGGCATTTTCTTGCTCATATGCCAGATGGTTTCCATCTAATAGTTGGACGTATTCGATATTGTATGGGGTGTGATCTTCAACGATTTGTCGTGCCGTTACGTCAGAATCGGCTTCAACGTATATTGCGTGGGTTTGTTCACGTTTTGGATTTCTTTCTTTTGTTTCTTGATAGTAAACTTTATAAATCATGTATATTAACTCCTTTATCTGCGTCATGCAGTTTGTTTATTTTAGCTGTGTGTACAGTATTGTCCAACAAAAAGAAGACCTTTCGTTGGCCGAAAAAAGAACTAGATACTTCGCTCACACGAAAAAGGTGCAAGAAAAGAGAAAGCCTCGTCATCGCTTTTCTGAATGTCTATAAAAAATTTTCACCGAACACTTGGAATGAATTCCATACTTACAGTATAGTTTATCATAGAATGACCGATAAGTATAGAAACCACGCGCGGAGTTTTTGAGCAACTACGGAAGTTATTTCTTTCCAAATAGCCCTATGTTATAGTGATTGTGAGAGAAATACTAGGGGGAATTTTTGTTGAAACTAATGTGGCAGTACACGATGAAATACAAATTTTTGGTGCTAGTGAATCTAGTCTGTGCATTCGGATTTGTTTTGATTGAGCTAGGATTACCAACATTATTGGCACAAATGATTGATGTTGGCGTAAAAAATAAGGATTTTGACTACGTGCAAACATTGGGATGGTACATGCTTCTGGTGGTTCTTGTCGGTATTTCTTTAAATATTGGGTTGGGTATTTCAACTGCTCGCATTACATCTAGCATTACCGCCGATATTCGAGATGATTTGTTTGCCAAAACGCAAACCTATTCACATATTGAATACGAAAAATTCGGAATGGCTTCGTTAATTACGCGAGTGACAAATGATGCCTATCAAATCATGCTGTTTTTGCAAAATATCTTGCGGATGGGCTTGATTACACCAGTGATGTTTGGGATGAGTTTGTTTATGGTTTTTCGAACAAGTTCTTCTTTAGGGATGTATGTGTTAGCGGCTCTTCCTATCCTATTGCTTGGCGTAGTCGCCATCGCCAAAATATCCGATCCACTTTCAATGAAACAACAAAGAAATCTTGATAAAATGAATAGCATTTTACGTGAAAATCTTTCGGGATTGCGGGTCATTCGAGCCTTTGTAAAAGAGGATTTTGAAGAGCAGCGTTTTGAGAGTGTGAATGAGGCTTACGCTTCAAGTTCCAAAAAACTTTTTTGGTTGATGGCTTTTGCACAACCAGGATTTTTCTTTTTGTTCAATATCGTTATGGTTATCATTATTTGGACAGGGAGCGTTCAAATCAGTCAAGGTTCTTTAGAAGTAGGGACATTGATTGCCTTCATCGAGTATATTTTTCATGCGCTTTTCTCCTTTATGCTTTTTGCGACTGTTTTTATGCTCTATCCTAGGGCGGCAGTTTCGGCGGGGCGTATTCAGGAAGCCTTAGCAGTTGAACCAGCAATTGTTAATCCCATTGATGGTATTGTTGAGACTAAAACAGCTGGCTACCTCGCATTCCGTCAAGTAACCTTCGCGTATCCTGGCCAAAGCGAGACACCTGTTATTCGCAAAATATCATTTACTGCCCAACCTGGTGAGACGGTTGCCTTCATTGGTAGTACAGGTAGCGGAAAATCAACATTGGTTCAATTGATTCCACGCTTTTTTGATGCAAGTGAAGGAGTGGTTGAATTGGATGGTCATGATGTACGAACCTATCAATTGCCAGCTTTACGGAAGAAAATTGGGTATATCCCGCAAAAAGCACTTCTTTTTTCTGGAACGATTGCCGAGAATTTACGCTACGGAAAGGAAGACGCAACGGAGGAAGAAATCATTCATGCGCTGACGATTGCTCAAGCCATTGAATTTGTGTCCGCTTTACCAAAAGGCATCCATACCAAAGTTTCTGAAGGAGGCAGCAATTTATCAGGAGGGCAAAAGCAACGACTAGCGATTGCACGGGCCATTATCCGTCAACCAGAACTTTATATATTTGATGATAGTTTTTCAGCTTTGGATTATCAAACGGATGCCAAATTACGGGCTGCTTTGTATCCCATTACACGTCAAGCAACCGTTATTATTGTCGCCCAACGAGTGGGAACCATTCGGCATGCGGATAAGATTATTGTATTAAATGAAGGACAGATTGTTGGGGCCGGTACACACGAGGACTTACTGGTGACTTGTCCAGTTTACTATGATATTGCATCATCGCAGCTGACAGAGGAGGAGTTAAAAAAATGAAAGGTATTCAATCACTTCTACGTTTGTTTCGCTACTTGAATCCCTATAAATTTCGTTTTGCCTTGGTTGTGCTCCTTACCCTAGTGAGTGTTGCGTTAAACGCAGCCTTACCCTATGTGATTGGTCTGCCAACTTCGGCGGTAGCTAAAAGCGTCTTAGCTGGTCAGCCAATCCAATTTGAATACATACGTAATCTTTTGGGATGGATTCTTTTTGTGGGGCTTGGTTATGGTGTTTCTCAGTTGTTAGCAGGAACACTGATGACGACGGTTGTTCAGTCAGCCATGAAAGACTTGAGACAAGAAATTGATCAAAAAATTAACCGATTGCCAGTTGCTTATTTTGATCGACAAAAACAAGGGGATATTTTGTCGCGTGTAACCAATGATGTGGATGCAGTCGGTGGAGCATTGCAACAAGCATTTATTGGGATTGCTTCGGCTCTTCTTAGTCTTACGTTTGCTATCGGTATGATGTTCTACATCCAACCGTTAATGGCAAGTATTGCCTTGCTAATGATTCCAGCATCGTTTTTGATTTCGCGAACAATTGTTAAAAAATCACAAAAATATTTTAATGAAATGCAACAGTCTTTAGGGACAATGAATGGCTTCGTACAAGAGAACATGACAGGATTCAGTGTGCTTAAAATGTACGGACGAGAAGAGCAGACATTCGCAGGTTTCCACCAAGTCAATCATCGGCTTCGTCATTTTGGCTTTCGAGCAACGGTCATTTCCGGCTTGATGATGCCGCTTGTCCAATTAACTGCTTATTTGACCTATATTGTGATGGCTGTCATGGGAATTCGTTACGTCATTCTTGGAACGTTGTTGGTTGGTCAATTGCAAGCTTTCATTCAATACATTTGGCAAGTGAGTCAACCATTGGGGAATATTACACAATTATCTTCCCTACTGCAAAGTGCTTCTGCTGCTTCGAAACGGGTCTTCACTTTTTTGGATGAATCAGAAGAATCCATTGAAACCGAAACGCAGCATTTTCTTGCTCCCATACAAGGAGAGGTCATTTTTGACAATGTGTCATTTGCTTATACACCGGAGAAGCCACTGATTCAATCATTTAATCTCCATGTGAAGCCGGGTCAAACGGTTGCTATTGTTGGACCAACAGGGGCGGGTAAGACAACATTGATCAACCTGTTGATGCGCTTTTATGATGTGACTCACGGTGCAATTAAAATTGATGGGATTGATTCGCGGAATGTTTCACGCAAAGAAGTCCGTTCTTTGTTCGGAATGGTCTTACAAGACGCTTGGCTATATGAAGGGACAATTGCGGATAATATTCGGTTTGGTCGTCTCGCTGCTTCCGATTATGAAGTAGTTGATGCAGCAAAAGCCGCAAATGTGGATCATTTCATTCGCACGATGCCAAATGGCTATGAAATGGTTATCAATGCAGAAGGTGAAAATGTATCTTTGGGGCAAAAGCAATTACTGACGATTGCACGAGCAATTTTAGCCAATCCCAAAATTCTTATTTTAGATGAAGCAACAAGTTCGGTTGATACACGAATTGAGCAACTAATTCAAAAAGCGATGGAAACGATGATGCAAGGTCGAACTAGTTTTATTATCGCCCATCGGTTATCAACCATTCGATCTGCTGATTTAATTTTGGTATTAAACAAAGGTCAAATTGTTGAGCAAGGAACTCATGAAACCTTACTGGCGAAAAATGGTTTTTACAGTGAATTGTACAATAGTCAGTTCGCTGAGGATCAATAATGAAAAGAAAGAAGGAACAAGTGATGACGTATTTTATTGGCAAAGGTGCAGTGGTTGTCGGCGACGTTACATTAGGAGAAGATAGCAGTGTATGGTTTAACAGCGTACTTCGAGCAGACTTGCATCCAATTGTAGTTGGTGATGAAACCAATGTGCAAGATGGCACCATTATTCACGTGGGAGATGATCATCCGACAATCATCAAAGAACATGTAACCATCGGCCATCAATGTATGATTCATGGTTGCACAATTGAGAAGGGCGCTTTGATTGGAATGAGCTCCATTATTTTAGATGGTGCAGTCATCGGCGAAAACAGTCTGATTGGTGCTGGATCATTAGTGACAAAAAATACTGTGATTCCGCCCAATTCATTGGCTTTTGGTCGCCCTGCAAAAGTGATTCGGGAATTAACTTTAGAGGAAATTGCGGCCAATCACGCGAATACGGACCATTATGTTCGTTTATCAAAAGAGTTTCTGGCCAATCAATACCCCGAAAAAAAATAATACGCGCATAAATTTTTTGCACTAAAAAACCATCACACCGCGACTACTCCGAGTGGCACGTGTGATGGTTTTTTTTGCTTATTTTTTATTGACAAGAATTTGATCGATTAGACCATAATCTTTGGCTTCTTGTGCCGTCATAAAGTTATCACGGTCTGTATCTTTTTCGATAACATCAAGCGGTTGACCAGTACGTTCTGCCAAAATATTGTTTAGGCGTTCGCGAGTTTTTAGGATGTGTCGTGCCGCAATTTCAATTTCAGTTGCTTGTCCTTGCGCACCACCTAAAGGTTGATGAATCATGATTTCTGCATTGGGTAAAGCAAAACGTTTGCCTTTTGCTCCAGCTGTTAAAAGAAAGCTACCCATTGAAGCAGCCATGCCCATTACGATGGTTTGAACATCTGCTTTGACAAAGTTCATCGTATCAAAAATGGCCAAACCAGCTGTCACGCTACCACCAGGAGAATTAATATAAAGGTAGATATCTTTTTCTGAATCTTGGGCATCTAAAAAAAGCAACTGAGAGATGATTGAGTTTGCTAAGTCATCTGTGACTTGTCCACTTAACATGATGATTCGATCTTTTAAGAGACGAGAATAGATGTCGTACGCTCTTTCACCCCGTGATGATTGTTCAATAACTGTTGGAATTAAATTCATGGAAAACTCCTCCTTAAATTCTATAAAGTCAGTGTAGCACAATGCTGTGCCAAAACCTAAAAGTAAGTATACACACAAGGTCAATAAAGGTCAAATAAAAAAATCGACGGAAAATGATACTAAAAAAAAGGGAAAAATGCTAAAATGAAAGACAAAGAATGAGGGGGTTTTTCTATGACCTATTTTTTCATTGGCTTACTGGGCGTGTTTGTTGGCGCAGCCATCGTCACGTTTACGTTCAATTTACGAATTCGTTATGATGAACGAAAAGAAAAATATCGTCGTGAGATGGATCATAAGGTAAAAGAAATTGAAACATTGGTGTTACTAAACAAAAAAATTATTGAAATTCTTGAAAAACGAATTGTCATGATGGATAAATATGTCAGTTTTGACGCGTTTGATGATTGTTATATTACGGTGGATGATTACATTTATCTTCAATCATTTGCCGCACAAAATAGTTTTTATCTACCAAATTATTTTATTGAGGAATTTTTTAAAAAAATTGCTACAAGAAAAGTGGTGTTATCACCGGAAGAAACTGTCCAAGTGGGTGGGTACACCTTTAAGGGTGGCCGGGTTCTAATGGAACAGTTTTCTGATAAAATCAAAGAAATGATTTATGAACGTAAGGTACAATTGAAGCAACAAACAGACAAACCATTTACATATTTTTCCAATCCTTTATAAAATAGCCGAGAACCCTCGCGATTTTAGTCATGAGCGGTTCAAAGTAAACGATAAGCGAAGTCGCCTCAGACAATTGGGTCAGAAATAGCGGCTTCGTTTTCCAATAGTCAGCAAAAAGCGCACCTGAAAATGTGAAAGAAAAGGAGAGTTCGCATGCAAATACTTGCCCATCGAGGAAGTAGCGGGGTGGCACCAGAAAATACGTTGCCTGCTTTTGCAGAGGCGATACGTTCCGGTGCCACGGGAATTGAATTGGATGTCCACTTGTCATTGGACCAACAATTGGTGGTGATTCACGATGAGTCTGTCGAGCGCACAACCAATGGCAAAGGGCTTGTCCGCGGGAAGACAGTTGCGGAGCTAAAAAAATTGGATGCTGGCAGTTGGTTCAATGCTCGTTACAAAGCCACAAGAATTCCAACTTTAAAAGAAGTTTGTGATCTACTAGTATTGCGTAATTATCGCGGCGTGCTAGTCATTGAATTAAAGACAGACAATTACGCTTATCCAGAAATTGAAGAAAAGCTAGCAGCTTTTATGATGAGCCAAGTATGGCCATTTACCTATTGGTATTGTAGCTTTCGCTATGATTCCTTGCAAAAAATGGCTACTTTGGACCCCAATGCGCCGTTGGATTGGCTCATCCGATCTTTTCGAGGAAACTATGAACGAGCAGCGAATAGTCCGTTCTTAGAAGGGGTTCATCTGAAATTAAGTGGTGCATTAAAAGAGCGTCAACAAGTCGAACAATTTCCCAAAGCCGTGCGCATCTGGACGGTAAATAATGAGCGTGAGATTCATGAAGCAGTAAATTTGCCTGTTGCAGGTGTAATTACTAATTTTCCTGACCGTGTGCATGGAATGCTAGACCGTGTCTAATAGCGAATCAGGAACAGAGAAAGAATAGGATCAAAAAAGAAAATGGAGAAAACAACACCAGAAGAAAAACAAAAAGTGATCGTGATTGTCGGTCCAACGGCGGTTGGCAAAACCGCGCTTAGCATCGATTTGGCCCAAGCTTTGGATGGCGAAATTATTAGTGGTGATTCTTTGCAAGTGTACCGAGAGTTGGATATTGGTACAGCCAAAGCCACTGCAACGGAACAAGCAGCAGCGGTTCATCATTTAATCGATATTCGTGATTGGCAGGACACGTATTCTGTTGCAGATTTTCAAAAGGAGGCCCGTGCGGCAATTGCGGCAATTTCCCAAAAAGGGAAACTACCAATTATAGTGGGGGGAACAGGTCTCTATATTCAAGCGTTATTGTTTGATTACAAATTAGGTAGTGACGGAATTCAATCAAAGGAACAACAGCAGCTTGTTCAACAACTAGAAACAGACACTGCGGAGTGGTCCAACGAAAAGCTTTGGCAGCACTTGCTTTTGCATGATCCATTAGCAGCCAAACAGCTTCACCCTAACAATCGTCGCAAAGTTTTTCGGGCAATAGAAGTCATACTAACGACAGGCCATAGCATAACAGCGCCCAAAGAAACACCGGTACCTTTGTATGATTATTTTCTAATTGGGCTAACAACGGAGCGAGCATTGTTGTACGAGCGAATCAATCAGCGTGTCCTCGCAATGGTTGATCAGGGATTGATGGAAGAAGCCAAACGCTTTCTTGCGTTTCCAGATGTTCAGGCAGCCCAAGGGATTGGGTACAAAGAATGGCTACCCTATTTCCGCGGAGAGTTGACACTTGAAGAAACCGTCGCATTGATTCAACTGCATTCAAGACGATATGCCAAACGCCAACTGACATGGTTTCGAAATCGAATGACCCCGCTTTGGATTGATTTGTTGGCCCACCCAGAGGAGGAAGTATTGTTAGTCGATCAGTTGCAAAAGTGGAGGAGGATTGCTTGTGATAAGTAGAGAAAAAGTCATTTTAGTTGGAGTTGAAACCGAAGAAAACTACCGTCACTTTGAGTCATCAATGCAAGAGCTGGTTCAATTGGCAAAAACAGCTGAAGCAGAAATTGTCCAATTATTCACTCAAAAGAGAACGACGGTTGATCGTCAATCCTTGGTTGGAAAAGGCAAATTGCAGGAACTACAGCGATGCATCGAGGAAGAAGAGATTGATTTGGTTATCTTTAATCAAGAGCTATCTCCTCGGCAACAACAAATCATCAGTGAAGCAGTGGGTGTATTGGTTTTAGACAGAGTTCAACTCATCCTGGACATTTTCGCTTTGCGAGCCAGGTCAAAGGAAGGGAAATTACAAGTAGAGTTGGCTCAATTGAATTACTTATTGCCACGACTGGTTGGTCAAGGGGCATCCATGTCCCGTTTGGGCGCTGGGATTGGTACCCGCGGACCAGGTGAAACAAAATTAGAGACCGATCGACGCCATATCCGTGATCGAATTGCCAAAATTAAACGTGAACTAAAACAAGTTGCCGATCATCGTGAAAGGACCCGCACTCGAAGAAGTCAGCATGCTACGTTACAAATTGGTTTGATTGGTTATACCAATGCGGGCAAGTCAACGATTTTAAATCGCCTGACTGCAGCGGATACCTATGAACAAGATCAATTATTTGCAACGCTTGATCCGCTAACAAAAAAATGGCGGTTACCAGAAGGACTAACTGTGACGTTAACAGATACTGTAGGCTTTATCCAAGAACTACCCACACAGTTGGTTGATGCGTTTCATTCTACGTTAGAGGAGAGCCAAGATATGGATATCTTACTCCACGTAGTTGATGCCAGTTCGCCTGAGCGCATTCAGCAGGAGGCAACTGTCTTGAAGCTGATGAAAGACCTAAAGCTAGACACCATCCCAACGTTAACAATATACAATAAAGCCGATAAAATAGTAGCAAACCAATTTATTCCGACCCTTTTTCCAAATATTCTTGTGTCGGCGAAAAACTTTCAAGGAAAAGAGGCCCTAGCACAAGGAGTCAAACGATTTTTGATGGCAATTTGGGAACCGTATGAACAATGGTTACCAGCAGAAAAAGCAGGTCAGTTGGTGACCATTGAACGACAAACGTTGATTATTTCGAAGACGTTCGACGAACAACAAAATAGCTACCATCTTCGTGGCTTCCGCGAAAAAAATGACGACAATGCCAACGTGGAAGAGTAATATTACAAAAAAGAAACCAAATTAAGCGTGAAAGTGTCAATTTATCAAGGAATGGAACGTATTTCTACAACGTTTCTTTGATAGGAAAATTGATACAAACGCTTATTTTTTTATGTTTTTTAGGAGATTTTTATTACGAAAATAATGTAATATTATCTAACATGAAATCTTGACAGTTATTTGAATGCTTGCTATAGTTTTAGTAGATTGAAAAGGGTTGCTGAAAAGGAGGAGAGAATTTATGCGCGAAAAAGAACTACGACGCTCTATGTCAGTTTTTCCCATTGGAACAGTCATGAAGCTAACCGATTTGACTGCTCGACAAATTCGGTATTATGAAGAACAGAACTTGATTCACCCAGAACGAAGTGAAGGCAATCGACGCATGTATTCGCTCAATGACATTGATACACTCTTAGAAATTAAGGATTATCTATCCGATGGTTTGAATATGGCAGGGATTAAGCGTGTGTATGAAATGAAAAAAGAGGAAGAAGAAGCGGCCATTCATAAACAAACATTGACCGATAATGATGTGAGACGGATTTTTTACGATGAAATTTTGCTTCAAGGAGGATTAAATCAAGCCAATCCTTACCATCAAAGAGGGCCTAAACTGAATTAAGTTTTGGAATATAAAAAAAGGAAGATGAAAAAATGCCAAAAACAACGTATGCTGCAGAAGATATCAAAGCGATAATCAAAGAAGAGAATGTCCGTTTTCTACGCTTAATGTTCACCGACATCATGGGGACAATCAAGAACGTGGAAGTACCCGTATCACAAGTTGACAAAGTACTTGAAAACAAAATGATGTTTGATGGGTCGTCCATTGAAGGATTCGTGCGCATTGAGGAAAGTGATATGTATCTTTATCCTGATTTAAGTACGTGGATGATTTTTCCTTGGGAAACTGATCATGGAAAAGTGGCGCGTTTAATTTGTGACATCTACAATCCAGATGGAACACCATTTGCAGGTGATCCACGCGGGAATTTGCGACGCGCGTTAGTAGATATGGAAAAAATGGGCTTTACTTCCTTTAATTTAGGCCCCGAACCAGAATTCTTTCTCTTTAAATTGGCCGAAGATGGTTCCATCACGACGGATTTAAACGATAATGGTGGTTATTTTGACTTTGCTCCGACTGATCTTGGCGAAAACTGCCGACGAGATATCGTTCTCGAACTAGAAAAATTAGGATTTGAAGTGGAAGCTTCCCACCATGAGGTCGCTCCCGGACAACATGAAATTGATTTTAAATATGCGAACGCCATTGAAGCTTGTGACAATATTCAAACATTTAAACTAGTAGTCAAGACAATCGCCCGTAAACATGGGTTACATGCGACGTTTATGCCGAAGCCATTATTTGGCATTAATGGTTCAGGAATGCATTGCAATATGTCGTTATTTAGAGGTTCTGAAAATGCCTTTTTTGAACCAGAAGGACCCTTGCAATTAAGTCAAACAGCCTATTATTTTTTAGGCGGCTTAATGGAACATGCGCGGGCTTTCACAGCGATTTGTAATCCGACAGTGAATTCGTATAAACGATTGGTACCAGGATTTGAAGCGCCTGTGTATGTGGCATGGTCTGGTCGCAATCGTTCACCACTGATTCGTGTACCTGAATCACGCGGGCTTTCTACTCGCTTGGAATTGCGCTCGGTTGATCCTTCAGCAAATCCATATTTAGCGTTAGCTGTTTTATTACAAGCTGGTTTAGATGGGATTCGCAATGAAATTCAACCACCACAAGCAGTGGATCGTAATATTTATATTATGAATGAAGCTGAACGCAAAACAGCGAAAATATTCGATTTGCCATCAACATTACACAATGCACTAAAAGAATTGCGCGCCGATTCAGTCATTGTCGATGCTTTGGGTGACCATATTTTTAATAACTTCCAAGAAGCCAAACGGATGGAGTGGGCAGCATTCCGCCAAACAGTATCTACTTGGGAAAGAGAACAATATTTAGAATTGTATTAGCATTTCAGGACACGTTTAGATAGGGTCCTGTTCAATCAAAGTAAGGCGTCGAAGACTTGCATAGCAGGCTTCGATGCTTTTTTGTGTTCTGCAGGATAACCAAAAAATTGGATGGTTTAAAATAAGTCCAATTGGTTGTTTCTTTTCCTTTTAAAAAAAGCTAAGATGAAAAGAAAAAATGAGGTGGAAGGATGGAAAAACTTGTTTTAACGATTGGCGGATCTGATCCATATGCTGGTGGAGGCGTCCAAACAGATCTCAAAACATTTGAGAATCACCGACAATTTGGTCTGAGTGTGTTAACGGCAATTGTTACAAATACAAAGGATGATTTTTCTATTCATTCTCTTGCGCCTGAGTTAGTCAGACAGCAGTTGCAATCACTCCAAAATGTGAATCTCGCAGCGATTAAAATTGGTTTAATTGGACAAGTTGAGCAAGTCAAGGAAATAAAAGAGTTCCTACGCTTAAAACCAGGTATACCGATTGTTGTCGATCCAGTTATGGTTATGAAAGAGCACAACGGCAACGCACAAAAATCAATTAAAGAAGCACTTTTTTCAAAATTGGCGCCACTGGCAACATTAGTGACACCTAATTTACGAGAAGCCGAACAGTTTCTCCATCATCCAATCACAAATGAAAGCCAATTGGTTATGGCAACACAACAACTTGCCAAAATGCTTGGGGTTGCAGTCGTGATTAAAGGTGGCAATCGTCTGCCGGGAGCGGACGCTATCGATTGTCTAACTATTGAGGAAACGACCACCACTTTTAAAGGAAAAAAACAGACGCAAGCATTCGAAAACGGAGCAGGTTGTGCTTTTTCTGCCAGTTTAGCCGCTCAGCTAAGTGAACAAACGGCAATCAGTACGGCTGTTCAAATAGCCAAAGAATATGTAGCGGATGGATTGAAAAAAGGGGTAGCTGTTGCCCCAAATTTCGGGAGCTTTTGGCATGGGGGTGTCCCAGTTCTTAAGGAGGCAAAGTAATATGGCACGGAATGTTAGTCTATATGGGATCCTTATTGCAACAATTGTCGTTTTGTCGTTGCTGGTAGTAATCCCAGTTCCTGCGACCAATGGGTTTGTCACGCTATGTGATGGTGGGATTTATGCTGTTTCACTTGTTTTTGGTCCATTGGCGGGCTTCATTGTTGGCGGTCTGAGTGGTGGGTTGATTGATCTGTTTTCCGGTTATCCTCAATGGATGGTCTTTTCCTTTTTCATCCATGGACTTCAAGGTTGGCTAGTCGGCCATGCGAAAGGAAAAGCAAACCCTCGCCAAATTCTCGCATTACTCCTAGGATGTCTAGTAATGATGATTGGTTATTTTTTCGCGACCAGTCTGCTTTATGGCTACGCAGCGGGATGGGCGTCAATTTTTGGTAATAGCATTCAAAGTGGGTTCGGGTTATTCATTGGGTTGCCGATGAGTCAACTGTTACAACGGGCACTTCAATCAAGCCATTTGCGGCAAAAGCAATCGCATCACGAGTAAAGAGAACGAAAAAGGAGTCTTTGACAATGCATCTTACAGAGAAAAGCGTAAAAGAAACAGTCCAACAAATAGTGGATGAAGTTGTTACAGCCGGTCATTTAACAGCTGGTGATTTATTTGTTTTGGGGTGTTCAACGAGCGAAGTGATGGGTGGTCAGATTGGGAAAAACTCTAGTGCCGAAGTGGGCGAGTGGATTGTTTTCGCTGTTTTATCTATCGTAAGACCAAAAGGCATTTTCTTAGCCATCCAAGGTTGTGAACATTTGAATCGAGCATTAGTCGTTGAAAGAGCCGTTGCTGACGTCCATCATTTCGAAGAAGTAGCAGTCGTTCCCCAACTACATGCAGGTGGGGCATGTTCTGTAGCTGCTTTCCATCAATTTGATCAACCAATCGAAGTGGAACACATTTGTGCAAAAGCTGGTATTGATATTGGTGACACAGCAATTGGGATGCATGTAAAACACGTACAGGTTCCATTTCGCCCAAGTATCAAAGAATTAGGTGGAGCACACGTAACAGCGCTAACAAGTCGGCCTAAATATATTGGCGGACCAAGAGCTCATTACGAATAAAAACAAAAAATAAGTTTTTCAATTGACTTTTGACTTGTGAGAAGGTAGTATTCTGTTTGGGCACTCTTAGAAAGAGTCAGAAAGTTCGATAATTCATCGCTCCCTATTTCAAATGGAATAGGGAGCGACTTTTTATTTTTTTACTTTCACCTGTGAATCTAGACAAAGGAGTTTTTCAATTTATGACAAAGTACATTTTTGTAACTGGCGGTGTGGTTTCGTCAATCGGTAAAGGAATTGTGGCAGCATCATTAGGAAGATTACTAAAAAATCGTGGCTTAAAAGTAACGATTCAAAAATTTGATCCTTATATTAATGTAGACCCAGGTACGATGAGTCCATATCAACATGGGGAAGTATTCGTGACAGATGATGGAGCAGAAACCGATTTAGACCTTGGACACTATGAACGGTTCATTGACATCAATCTGAACAAGTATTCGAATGTTACGACTGGGAAAATCTACTCTGAAGTCATCCGTAAAGAACGTAAAGGGGAATATTTAGGTGCTACGGTCCAAGTAATCCCACATATCACCAACGAAATTAAAGAAAAAATCATGCGTGCAGCAAGCATGACGGATTCTGACGTCATCATTACTGAAGTTGGTGGAACGGTAGGAGACATTGAATCATTGCCTTTCTTAGAAGCATTGCGCCAAATGAAAGCGGACGTTGGTTCTGAGAATGTGATGTATATTCATACGACGTTGTTGCCTTATTTAAAAGCGGCGGGTGAAATGAAGACCAAGCCAACTCAACACAGTGTGAAAGAGCTAAGAGGTTTGGGAATTCAACCAAACATATTAGTGGTTCGCTCAGAACTACCCATATCTCAAGGAACCAAAAATAAATTGGCTCAATTTTGTGACGTTGCACCAGAGGCAGTTATTGAGTCCCGAGACGTTGAGACGTTGTATTCCATTCCTTTGAATTTACAAGCTCAAAAAATGGATCAAATTGTCTGTGATCATTTAAAAATTGATGCACCACAAGCAGATATGACGGAATGGCGTGAACTTGAAGAGAGAGTTTTGCATTTAAAGAAAACCGTGCGCATTGCGTTGGTCGGAAAATATGTGGAACTACCGGATGCGTACCTCTCTGTTGTTGAATCATTGAAACATGCCGGCTTTGCATTTGATTCAGATATCGATATCAAATGGATCAATTCTCAAGACATCACAGCTGAAAATGTTGTCGAACGCTTAAAGAATGTGGATGGCATTTTGGTTCCAGGTGGTTTTGGTGATCGCGGCATTGAAGGTAAAATAGAAGCAATCCGTTATGCACGTGAACATGATGTACCGTTTCTAGGCATTTGCTTAGGTATGCAAATGGCTTGTGTCGAATTTGCTCGGCACGTTGTAGGGCTACCGAATGCGCATTCAGCTGAAAACGTTCCTGAAACCAAACATAACATCATTGATTTGATGGCGGATCAAGAAAACGTTGAGAACATGGGTGGAACATTGCGTTTGGGCTTGTATCCATGTAAGTTGAAAAAAGGAACCAAAACTGCAGCAGCTTATCACAATCAAGAAGTGGTTCAAGAACGCCATCGCCATCGCTATGAATTTAATAATAGCTATCGGGAAATATTTGAGCAAAATGGAATGGTCTTTTCAGGTGTATCACCGGATAATCGATTGGTGGAAATTATTGAAT
Source organism: Enterococcus camelliae (assembly GCF_042685105.1). NCBI lineage: Bacteria > Bacillati > Bacillota > Bacilli > Lactobacillales > Enterococcaceae > Enterococcus > Enterococcus camelliae. The sequence goes on from NZ_JBHUMO010000035.1 coordinate 20,006, forward strand.
TACCACAAAATAAATTCTTCGTTGGTTGTCAATTCCATCCAGAGCTGATTTCACGCCCAACACGTCCGCAAAGTCTTATCAAAGCATTTGTTGGAGCTTCCATTGAAGAAGCAGACGCTTCCAAATAAATGGACTTGTTTCATTTGCGAAAAACTGCACAGATTTTGATAGTTTTACTTGGAAATGAAAAGAAAATTTGCTAAACTGTGTATGTAAGTTAAGGACAACTTAACAAAAAGGGCTTTTTAAAACTTAGGAGGAATTTATTATGCCATTAGTATCAGGAACTGAAATCTTCAAGGCAGCACGTCAAGGTGGTTATGCAGTAGGTGCGTTTAATACAAACAACCTAGAATGGACACAAGCAATTTTAGAAGCTGCTGAAGCAAAGAAAGCACCTGTATTAATCCAAACATCAATGGGTGCCGCAAAATACATGGGTGGATATAAATTAGTCAAAGATTTAGTAACTGATTTAATCGAATCATTAAACATTACTGTACCCGTTGTCTTGCATTTAGACCATGGTCATTATGAAGATGCATTAGAATGTATCGAAGTTGGCTACACTTCAGTTATGTTTGACGGTTCTCATTTACCATTTGAAGAAAACTTAAAATTAGCGAAAGACGTTGTTGCAAAAGCACATGCAAAAGGCGTTTCAGTTGAATGTGAAGTTGGTTCAATCGGTGGTGAAGAAGATGGTATTATCGGTGCTGGTGAATTAGCAGACGTTGATGAATGTGTTCAAATGGTTAACACTGGAATTGACTTCCTAGCATGTGGTATTGGTAACATCCATGGTAAATACCCTGAAAACTGGAAAGGTTTAGCTTTTGACCATTTACAAGCAATCGCTGATGCTGTAGGTTCTGATGTACCTTTAGTATTACATGGCGGTTCTGGAATTCCTCAAGACCAAATCGAAAAAGCTATCTCAATGGGTATTTCTAAAGTGAACGTTAACACTGAATTCCAATTATCTTTTGCTAAAGCAACTCGTGAATACATCGAAGCTGGCAAAGATTTAGAAGGAAAAGGATTTGACCCTCGTAAATTATTAGCACCAGGTAAAGCTGCAATCATCAAAGACTGTGAAGAACACATTGATTGGTTCGGTTCTGCTAACAAAGCTTAATCAAAAGGATACTAGAAAAGGCGATGAGCATGGCTCATTGCCTTTTTTTTATACTCTTTTTGTGATAAAATAAATCCGATGTGTCATTGACATGTGACACGGACAAATGAAGAGTATAGGTGAAAAGAATGACAAAAAAAATAAAAATACGTGGCAATCACCCATTAACCGGTGAGATTACCATTAGTGGTGCCAAGAATAGTGCCGTTGCATTAATCCCTGCTGCAATCTTAGCGGACACTCCTGTTGTATTAGAAGGTGTTCCCGATATTCAAGATGTTCACTCCTTAATCGAAATTCTCGAAATTATGGGTGTCAAAACCTCCTTTCATCATCATCAACTAACCATCGATCCTACTGAAATTGTTTCAATTCCCATGCCAACTGGAAAAATCAATAGTTTACGCGCATCCTATTATTTTATGGGCGCCTTATTAGGTAAATTTGGGGAAGCTGTAGTTGGCTTACCAGGTGGGTGTTATTTAGGTCCTCGTCCGATTAATTTACACGTCAAAGGGTTTGAAGCATTAGGTGCAAAGGTTACAAATGAACATGGTGCAATGTATTTACGTACAGATGAAGATGGTCTAGTTGGGACCAATATCTTTCTTGATATGGTATCAATCGGCGCAACGATTAACATTATGTTAGCTGCCGTAAAAGCAAAGGGCAAAACAATCATTGAAAATGCAGCACGTGAACCCGAAATCATTGATGTTGCCAACTTATTAAATAAAATGGGCGCCGATATTAAAGGTGCGGGGACAGATGTCATTCGCATTACGGGTGTAAATGAGTTACATGGTACAACACATGGCATTATTCCAGATCGTATCGAAGCAGGTACTTATATCGCCATGGCAGCTGCGGTCGGAACGGGCATTAATGTAAAAAACGTCTTACACGAACATTTGGAAAGTTATTTAGCCAAATTGACAGAGATGGGTGTACAAATGGATGTCGGAGAAGACAGTATTTTTGTTCACGAAACAAAAAACTTGAAGCCTGTTAACGTAAAAACGTATCCATACCCTGGGTTTGCAACGGATTTGCAACAGCCAATCACCCCGCTACTTTTAAAAGCGGGTGGTCATTCAGAAGTGATTGATACGATTTACGAAAAACGGATCAATCATATCCCAGAATTAGTTCGAATGGGCGCAAAAGCAAGTATTGAAGGTAATATGATGTTATTAGATGGTCCAGCGAACTTACAAGGAGCGGAAGTTGCTGCATCCGATTTGCGTGCAGGTGCATGCCTAGTCATCGCCGGTTTAATGGCTGAAGGAGAAACAACCATTAACAAAGTCGGATACATTTTACGCGGATATGACCATATCGTTGAAAAATTAACGGCACTAGGTGCAGACATTGAAATGATTGAGGAGTAAGTATGGCAGATTATTTAACCATCTCGGAGTTAGAAAGCAAAACACTCAAAGAAATCTATTCATACGCCAAAGAATTTAAAATACCTTACTATAGTCAGATGAATAAAAAGGAATTGGCGTTGGCTATTATTCGGGCACAAGCAGAAAAACAGGGCTTCTTTCTGGTTGAAGGTGTGTTGGATATTATTGGTCAAGAAGGATATGGCTTTTTGCGACCAATCAATTATGGTCCTAGTGCTGAAGATATTTATATTTCTTCCAGCCAAATTTACCGTTTCGGTTTACGAAATGGAGACAAAGTTGCCGGTAAAGCTCGCCCACCAAAAGAATCTGAACGCTATTATGGGCTAATGCATGTTGATCGAGTCAACGGCAAGAATCCAGAAGAAGCCAAGCAACGACCACATTTTCCGGCTCTGACACCATTGTACCCAAATAGACAACTGAAATTGGAGACTACGAAAGGTCGAATTTCTTCAAGAATGATTGATTTATTTGCACCGATTGGCTTTGGCCAACGTGGACTGATTGTAGCACCACCAAAAGCAGGAAAAACAAGCATTTTAAAAGAAATTGCGAATGGCATTACAACAAATCATCCAGAAGTAGAATTGATTGTGCTATTAATCGACGAACGTCCAGAAGAAGTGACGGATTTGGAACGGAGTGTGAAAGGAGACGTGGTTTCATCCACCTTTGATTTGCAACCAAGCAATCATACCCGAGTGTCCGAATTGGTTTTAGAACGAGCAATGCGACTGGTTGAAGACAAGCGCGATGTGGTGATTCTAATGGATAGCATCACACGTTTAGCAAGAGCGTACAACTTAGTTTCTCCGCCAAGTGGGCGTACGCTAAGTGGAGGAATTGATCCAGCCGCTTTGTACAAACCCAAAAAATTCTTTGGTGCTGCGCGCAACATCGAAGAGGGCGGCAGCCTGACTATCATTGCGACTGCATTGGTTGATACAGGGAGCCGGATGGATGACGTCATTTATGAAGAATTTAAAGGAACAGGCAATATGGAATTGCAATTATCTCGTCAATTAGCAGAACGTCGAATTTTCCCAGCTATTGACTTGAAGAAATCCAGCACGCGTAAAGAAGAATTACTTATGCAAGAAGATCAATTAGAAGAGACATGGCGGTTACGTAATCAACTACAAGGAGACGGATTGGAATTTACAGAACAACTGATTCGCTTCATGAAAAAAACGGACACCAACGAAGCCTTTCTTGAAGCCTTCCAAGATGTCACGTTTAACGAAAAGAATGCAAAAAATCGCAAAAGATAATTGCCAAGAGGCGTGAAAAATGATACTATACTCTTGTTGCATTATAGACAAATAACTCTGTTTCAGCAAATGACTCAGGGCAAAGGAGAGAAAACACATGAAAAAAGATATCCATCCAGATTACCATCCAGTAGTCTTTTTAGACTCTACAACAGGCTTCAAATTCTTGTCAGGATCAACAAAACACTCAAGTGAAACAATTGAATGGGAAGACGGCAATACTTATCCAGTAATCCGTGTCGAAGTAACTTCTGATTCACATCCATTCTATACTGGACGTCAAAAATTCACTCAAGCAGACGGACGTGTGGACCGTTTCAACAAAAAATACGGTCTCAAAGACGCAAACGCTGCTCAATAATATTGACAGGACAAATCGTTGGTATACCAACGATTGTGAGAGCTTTTCTCTTCGGAGAGAGGCTCTTTTTTTGGGTTCTGATTCCCATTTGAAATTATGTTTGCACGAAATGCAAAAACATAGATAATCTACTCTACTCGAATTATCTGATAATATAGGTTAATACAAGAAGAATCAACAAAGCAATAAAAAGTGGTGAGACAAAGTTAAAAAGAAAATGAGCGATTTTTTTGCCAATGTTGCGTTCAGATTCAAATCTTGGGTCATTTTTATCAGTTAAAAATTCACTTGGAAATCGCGCCCAGAAAAGGCCATTAGTCATTTTTAGTAATAATGCAAAGAATAACAAAAAAATGGTGCATCCTAGCCCGACAATCAATATTTTTTGAAAAGCTATGATGGTCACAAAATTCAACTCCCTTTCTTTTACCTCTTGTCCCTGTTAAGACCAAATGTAGCAAAGGCCGGAATCAAAAGGACCATGAAAAACAAACCAATCAATTGCGCAACGCTAAAAAATTTTTTTCAATGAAACCATCCTTTATTTACCATAAGTATAGGATAAGTATCACTATTTTGGTAGCTATAACATATAGTTAGCTGCCATAAAAACAAACACAACTTTGTTATAATAGAGTACAATATACAATCAGTTAACTGATTATGGATAGATGGAATTGTTATAAAGGACAAGAAAAAACGTACTAGAATAGGAGAACGAGAAATGCAATTAAATCCAGTAATGATTCATTTGGAAGCGTATCCTGATGTCTTTCATCCTTTTCTTAAAGATACAGTTGTCTTCGATAGCAGTTCTTCAAAGGAGGCTCAGGTTCTCTACATTCCCAAAAAGCAAGGCTATTTTCTCAAAAAAGCGACTTCTGGAAATCTAGCCCGAGAAGCCGTAATGACGAATTGGCTTCATGAAAAAGGGGTGGCGCCTGAGGTATTGATGTATCTTTCACGCGAGAATGATTATCTACTCACTCGAAAAGTGGTGGGGGATGACTGCACAGCCGCTCATTATTTAGCCAATCCTAAACGGCTAATCGAACGTCTTGCGGAGAACGCACGGTGGCTTCATAACGTGAAATGGGAGGGATGCCCTAGCCAAAATCGTACCCAAGAGCTGATTGAAACTGCGCAACAGAATTTTACAATTGGAAGGTTTGACAAGGATTTTTCCGTAAATTATTGTAACAATTATTCTGCATTAGAAGCCATTCAACTTATCCGTGAAAAAGGACGGCTTCTCGAAACAACTACACTTGTCCATGGTGATTATTGCCTACCTAATATTTTGCTTAATGACTGGCAATTTGCTAGCTATATTGATGTGGATCATAGTGGTCTGGGCGATCGGCATATCGACTTGTTTTGGCTATTATTTTCGCTGAAACGGAACATTTGTATTTTGCAAGGCTTTTATACATAAAATTGCAGAGAAAAACTACACAGCGCTGCATCCTGAAATGATTCTTTGATTAGTTTGATTTTGATAGAGCATTTTT
>NZ_JBHUMO010000036.1:0-11140 GCF_042685105.1 Enterococcus camelliae
TCTGCACACTTTTTTTGAAAAAAAGCAAAAATTTTATTTTTGGAAACAATTAGCTGTATTCAAAATGACTTTTAGAGATGCGCTATTTGTTCAGTAGACATTAATTAGACACATAGAATTATCACAAAAAAGATTTATGATTTCTTATTATTATCGAAAAAGCTTTGATTGTCAAACTAAATTTATTCTTTAAATATAACTATTGATAAAATGACGGTTATATGATACTTTGATAACCAAAGTAATAATCTGTGAGAAAAGAGGATGGCAATGAAAAAGTTTTTAACTGAGACAGAAGTAATGGAACTCATTCCGAATCGTTATCCAATTATTTATATTGACTATGTTGATGAAATTGAATCTGGAAAGAAAATAATTGCAACGAAAAATGTAACAATTAACGAAGATTTTTTTCAAGGACATTTTCCTGGGAATCCAGTTATGCCAGGTGCATTAATTTTAGAAACACTGGCGCAGGCGGGATCAATTTTAATTTTGAAATCCGAGGAATTTGCCGGACACACCGCCTATATTGGGGGGATTAACAAGGCAAAATTTCGTCGGAAAGTTACTCCAGGAGACACTCTAAAATTATCATTTGAGATTACCAAAATGAAAGGCTCCGTGGGTACGGCGGATGCGATTGCGACAGTTGAAGATACTATCTGTGCCCAGTGTGAATTCACTTTTATAGTAGGCGCACAATAACAAAAAGGATTTCACAATGAGTAGCCTATGCTACTTGGTTGAGAAATCCTTTTTCGTTGATGAAAAAGTTACGTGTAAATGATTAGCATTTCTTATTTTGCTTCTTGTAAAATGGTTATCCCGGTTATCTTCACAGGATTTACCGGTTTTGAGTCTTCACCAGCATCATTGGTGGTCACTTTTTCGCTGGCAATTTTATCCACTACACTCATTCCATCAATCACTTGACCAAAGACAGCGTAGTTCCCATCTAAAGAGGGAGAGCCACCTTTTTTATAAGCTTCGATAATTTTTTCAGGATAATACTGAATAGCTAAACCATCAGAAACATCCTTATTGTTTTGAACGATAAAAAATTGACTTCCAAGACTATTTGCTTGGCTACTACTTGCCATCGAAAGGGCCCCACGAATATGGTAAAGCTGATTGGAAATTTCTGGAGCAAACCCTTTTCCCCAGATACTTTCACCGCCACTACCAGTTCCAGTGGGATCGCCACTTTGAATCATAAAATCATTGATAACGCGGTGGAAAATTACACCATTATAGTAGCCTTCCTTCGCGTGGGTAACAAAATTTTCAACAGCTTTAGGGGCAATTTTAGGGAAAAGCTTTATTTTTATATCGCCTGCTGTCGTATTCATTTGCACGACTGTCTCATCTTCATGAATGGTTGCATCCAATTGTGGTAACTCAAGAGAGTTCAAGTCTATTTTTTTTGAAGTGGTTGTTGAAGTTGCGGTTGTTTTGGTTTTGTTGTTACTGTTGGTTGCACATGCACCTAAAAGGAAAATACAACTGACGAATAAGACAAAACCGATTATTTTTCTATGCATACGGTTCTTCCTTTCTTCCATTTCTATCTATCATAACAGAATAGGATTAAGCCTAACAGTAGTTGATGAAAATAATCTAATTGTCCAATTTGGTTGATTATGACAGAATGTTTTGTTTCGCTTGGTTTTCGAGTATAATGAAAGGATAGACAAACTTCTATTGACTAGGTACAATAGTTAAGGCTTTGTAGTAAATAATGATGGAAGTAATGAAAAGAGATAGAATGGAGGGCAAATAAATGTCCATGTTTTTAGATCAAGTAACGATTAATGTAATGGCTGGTAAAGGTGGCGATGGAATGGTTGCTTTCCGCCGAGAAAAGTATGTTCCCGATGGGGGACCAGCTGGAGGAGATGGTGGACGAGGAGGAGATATCATTTTTGTTGTAGACGAAGGTTTACGGACATTAATGGATTTTCGTTTTCATCGTCATTTTAAAGCCACACCAGGTGAAAATGGAATGAGCAAAGGGATGCATGGCCGTGGAGCAGAAGATTTGTATGTTAAAGTTCCTCAGGGGACCATGGTTCGAGATGCAGAAACCGGTCAAATTATTGGTGATTTGATTGAACAGGGTCAAACGCTAATCGTGGCGAAAGGTGGCCGTGGAGGTCGTGGCAATATTCGCTTTGCTTCCCCAAAAAATCCAGCACCGGAATTGGCAGAAAATGGCGAACCCGGTCAGGAACGAAAAATTGAACTAGAATTAAAAGTATTGGCAGATGTTGGGCTAGTTGGTTTTCCATCTGTTGGAAAATCAACCCTTCTTTCAATCATTTCGTCGGCCAAACCCAAAATTGGTTCGTATCATTTTACCACTCTGGTTCCGAATTTAGGGATGGTTCATACGAGTGATGGTAGGAGCTTTGTTGTAGCTGATTTACCGGGTTTAATTGAAGGTGCTTCTCAAGGCGTTGGCTTAGGCACACAATTTCTTCGCCATATTGAGCGAACTAGGGTTATCTTGCACATTGTTGATATGAGTGGAATGGAGGGAAGAGACCCTTACGAAGATTATGTTGCAATCAATCATGAGTTGGAGACACATAATTTAAGATTGATGGAACGTCCACAGCTGATTGTTGCCAATAAAATGGATATGCCAAATGCAGAGGAAAATCTTGTGGAATTTCGTAAGAAAATACAAGCGCAACAAGAGGATGAATTTGCAGAACCAATTCCCATCTTTCCTATTTCGAGTATCTCAAACAAAGGCATTCAGCCACTTTTAAATGCGACGGCCGATTTATTAGAGAAGACACCAGAATTTCTTTTGTATGATCAAGATATGGAAGAAGAAGTGGTTCAGTATCATTACCAGTCAGACGAACCGGAATTTACGGTTGACCGAGAACCAGATGCTTCTTGGACGCTCCATGGAGAAAAAATTGAGAAACTCTTCCAAATGACCAACTTTGATCACGATGAAACGGTCATGCGTTTTGCCCGTCAATTGCGATCATTGGGGGTAGATGAAGCACTAAGAGCTCGTGGTGCTAAAGATGGTGACATTGTTCGGATTGGAAATTTTGAATTCGAATTTGTTGAATGACGAAAAAAACGACCAAGTTTGGGTTAACCCATGCTTGGTTCTTTTCTTTTCTCTATTTATTGGTAAAATGGAGATAGTAAAAGAAAAGAGGGAATGAATATGGCTAAGAAAGTAATTGTCGCAAATTTTGAGAGCAACGCAGAAGCATACCAAGCTTTTTCTGAGGTGAAACAATTATTTAGTAAAGGACAATTAAAAATTGAACAAATGGCTGTTGTAAAACACTCAAATGATGGCGATCATAAATTTTCAATCGAAGATTTTTTTGATCCAACTGGTTCCTCAGGTACCTCAACTGGTGGCATGATAGGGATGCTTGTTGGTGTATTAGTCAGTCCATTGGCTATCTTATTGGGTTGGTTTGGTGGAAGTTTGATTGGAGCTACGAAGGATGCAAAAGAACTGTCAACAGCCAAAAATGTTTTTGAGTATCTAGTGACACAAATCAGCGAAGGAAAAACAGGTCTAATAATTATTGCAGACGAAAAAGACAATCGCCCTCTCAATGAAGTGGTTATGCAAGAACTAGGTGGCGGCATTAATCGCTTTGATTTTGAGGAAGTTGAAGAAGAAATTAAGAGTGCCAATGAAGTTACAACCAAAACGAAGGAGTCTTCATTGAAGTTCTGGAAAGAAAAACACAAAGAATAAGAATTGGAAAGATAGGTTAACATGGAAATCGAATTTTTAGGAACAGGTGCAGGTGTCCCAGCAAAACATAGGAATGTGACGAGCATTGCATTGAAGCTGTTGGATGAGCGCAATAAGATTTGGCTTTTTGATTGTGGTGAAGGAACACAGATGCAAATTCTACGCACCACTATTAAACCAAGAAAGATTGAAAAAATTTTTATTACACATTTACATGGTGATCACATTTTTGGTTTACCTGGATTACTAAGCAGCCGTTCCTTCCAAGGTGGTAGTGAATCATTAGATATTTATGGTCCAAAAGGGGTTGAAGAGTTTGTAAAAACTTCTTTACGGATTTCACGTTCTAGACTAGGTTATAAGATAAATTTTTATGAAGTGACTGATGGTCTCATTTTTGAAGATCATCAGTTCACGGTCATTGCAAAAAAATTAGACCATGGGATTGATAGTTTTGGCTATCGTGTGGTTGAAAAAGACCATCCGGGTGAACTACAAGTAGATAAATTATTGGAAATGGCAATCAGCCCGGGACCTATTTTTGGAAAATTGAAACGTGGAGAACGTGTAACGTTGTCAGACGGTCGTGTATTGGACGGAAACGACTTTTTAGGAGAAGCGAGGAAAGGCCGGATTGTGACGATTTTGGGGGATACTCGTTATTGTCCGCAGTCGATTGAGCTAGCAGAAAATGCTGATGTTTTAGTTCATGAAAGCACATTTAACAAGAAAGAAAGCAACATGGCGAAAGATTATTTTCATTCGACCACGCATCAAGCAGCTGAGGTTGCAAAAAAAGCGAACGTCCAAAAATTGGTGCTTACCCACATTAGTGCAAGATACCTTGCAAAAGAGGCAAGTGAATTGGAACAAGAAGCAAAGGAAATCTTTCCCAATAGTCAGCTCGTGAAGGATTTTGACCAGTTGATTGTTTCCTTTCGATGAAAGGAGAAACGTATGAAATTAAGTGGAAAAGTTATTTTAGTAACAGGGGCTTCTTCTGGATTAGGAGAACAAATTTGTTATGAAGCTGCGAAAGCGGGGGCCATAGTTGTTGCTTGTGCCCGGCGGATTCAATTAATTGGAGCCGTTAAAGAACGGTGTATGGAATATAGTAATCAGCCTGCATTTGCCTTTCAATTAGATGTCTCTCAACCGCAACAAGTCGACCATGTCTTGGCGCGTATTGAAGAAGAGGTTGGGGCAATTGATGTTCTCGTGAATGATGCCGGTTACGGAATATTCGATGATTTTGTTGCTACGCCTTATGAAGAAATTCGGAACATGTTTGAGGTAAATGTGTTAGGTTTAATGTATATAACGAAACGGGTGGCAATCAAAATGATTGAACGAGGGGATGGACAGGTGATTAACGTTGCATCAATTGCTGGAAAAATGGCAACGCCCAAATCCTCAGTCTATGCCGCTACAAAATTTGCGGTCTTAGGTTTTTCGAATGCATTGAGATTAGAGTTAAAACCATTTCACGTCAGTGTCACAACCGTGAATCCGGGACCTATGGAAACACCATTTTTTGAGAGGGCCGATCCAGATAAACGTTATTTGGCAAGAGTTAAACCGTTTTTAACAGATCCAACTGCTTTGGCCAAAAAAATTGTCAACAGTATCGGTAAACCAAAACGAGAAATTAATCAACCACTAATCATGGAAATTGCTGCAAAAGCCTATGTGTTATTTCCAAGAGTGGGTGATTATTTGGCCAGTGGCATTTTTAACAAAAAATAAAGTGGGTGGTAAGTATGAAGAATCAATGGCGAATTGTATTAGGATTGGTATTAACGTTAATTATCGTCATTTTTGCTAGTTTGAATAACCAACAAGTGGCAATTAATTTTGGAGTGACAGCAATCAAAGCCCCATTGATTATAGTAATTATTGGCTCGGCATTTATTGGCGCCGTTGTGATTGCTTTAGTTGCGACATCTAGTCACATGAAACAAACGAAACAAATAAAAGAATTACGCGAACAACAATTAACCGATGATGCATCGGTTGAACAGCGAATTGCTGAGAGAAAAGCTGAACTTGAACGGGAATATGCCAATAAAGCGGTTGAAATGCAACAAACAGCCAATCAAACTGGCCGTTCAACAAATGCCTCTTTTGGAGAGCAGCATTCTTCAAATAGCAGTGAATCTGAGTAACAAAATCTTTTTAATACAATTATGTAAACTAGTCAAGGGACTAAATTATTTGTTCATTTGGCTTTTTTACGTTGTTTTCCTTCTGATAAGAAGGCAAGATCTAGGAGTGATAATTTGTCAAAACGGAATTATGAGTGGTGTATGAGTGGTGATCCCCAAATACCAACTAAGTTTGTTGACTTTGTAAGAGAAAAGCAACTTCCAGAACTATTTGCGAAAATATTATGGCAAAGAGGGATTCGAACAGAAGAAGCAGTAGCTTCTTTTTTGACGCCATCTTTGCAGGACTTACACGATCCTTTTCTATTGTATGATATGGACCGTGCAATTGAGCGGGTTAATCAAGCGATTCTTGAAAATCAAAAAATCCTTATTTATGGAGATTACGATGCTGATGGCATAACAAGTGCAACAATTGTGAAAGAAGCTTTGGATTTTTTAGGTGCAGATGTAGAAACCTATCTGCCAAATCGATTTAAAGATGGTTATGGTCCCAATCAACAAGTCTATGAAGAAAAAATTAAACAAGGTGTGCAGCTGATTGTTACGGTAGATAATGGGGTATCTGGTTTTGAGGCGATTTCTTACGCCAACAGTATGGGTGTTGATGTCATCGTAACCGACCACCATGAATTACCTCGACAATTACCACCAGCCTATGCAATCATTCATCCAAGACATCCAAGGGGGGCGTACCCTTTTAAAGATTTAGCTGGTGTGGGAGTGGCATTCAAGTTTGTTTGTGCGCTATTAGATGAACTCGTAATAGAGAGTTTAGATTTAGTAGCGATTGGGACAATTGCTGATATGGTGTCACTCACTGGTGAAAATCGAATACTCGTTTCCTATGGATTAAAAGCGATTCGCCAGACGGAGCGAATGGGACTTATGGAACTATTCCGCATCAGTCAAATCGTAGTAGATAAAATTGATGATCAGACAATTGGTTTTTCCATTGCGCCACGTTTAAATGCGTTAGGACGATTGGATGATGCCAATGTTGCAGTAGAGCTTCTGACTACTTTTGATGAAGAACAAGCCAAGACATTGGCAAAGGCAATTGATCAAAAAAACACAGAAAGAAAAGAAATCGTTGAAGATGTTTTTGAGCAAGCTTTTCAAAAATTGAATCCAGAAAACCTTATTCATGTGATTGTAGGGGAAGGTTGGCATGAAGGTGTTTTAGGGATTGTTGCAGGTAGAATTGTCCAACAAACAGGCAAACCGACGCTTGTTCTCACTGTTTTAGACAATGGAATCGTAAAAGGATCAGGTAGAAGTGTCGAAAAATTCAATCTTTTTGAGGCTCTAAGCCCTTTAAAAGATCAATTCGTGTCGTTTGGCGGGCATCATTCAGCAGTTGGACTATCGATTCACGCCGAAAAAATTAGCTATTTGCAAAACCACTTGAATACTTATGCTAGGGAGCACTCATTTGACTTTTCAGAAGGATTGCCACTGAAGATAGATGGAACAATTGAAATAGAAGAGGCAACCGTGTCATTCATACAGATACTTCAGAAATTAGCACCTTTTGGTATGGATAATCGTTATCCTAAATTTCTTATGAGAGGACTAAAGTCGGAAAATAACCGTTTAATAGGAGCAAACAAAAATCATTTGAAAGGTCAACTAACGGATGGTAAGGCCACATTGCCCTTTATTGCATTTCAATTTGGAGCAAATGAGACGGATTTTACTTCCGATCAGTTAACTGTTGTCGGTGAACTTGCTTTAAACGAATGGAATAATCATGTTACTCCACAATTGATGTTGGATGATTATCAAATCGAAGGACCTCAATTATTTGATTTTCGTTCTAAAATGAACGCTTTACCCAATCTACAGACTGATGAGACGCTTTTTGTGTCTTTTGTTGAAAATGAAACAACTTTTCAACAAAGAATTGAAGGCAAAGTTGTACGGATCCTTAATGAAGAAGCCATTTTGAAGGTTTGCTCTCGTCACTATGCAGCAATCGTTTATTTAGATTGTCCAACGGATGTCAACCTTGTAAAAAAAATCGCTCAACAGACCAAAGAGGCAAAACATTTTATAGTTTTTGAAACAGCAGATGATGCTTATTTGGATGGAGTAGGGACACGGAATCAATATCGAAAACTTTATCAATTAATTCAGCAACAAAAAACAATGGATATTCGCTATAAATTGGATGAACTAGCGAATTATGTCCAACTTCCAAAAAAATTATTAATTTTTATGATTCAAGTGTTTTTTGAATTGAAATTTGTTACAATAAACGATGGTATGTTGGGATACGTTGAAGATGCGGTTCCTGCACAACTTGAAACAAGCACCATTTATCAACAGAGGAAACAACGAATCGACTCTGAAATGTTCTTACAACTTTCAGATATAACAAGTTTAAAAGATTGGTTTTTTTCATAGGAGGAAATGAAATGGATTTAAAAGACTACATAGCAAGTATCCCAGATTATCCATCAAAAGGGATTGTTTTCCGGGATATTTCACCACTAATGGCTGATGGAGAAGCATATCGCGTGGCTACAAATCAGATTGTTCAGTATGCGCAAGAAAAAGAAATTGAGATGGTTGTTGGACCTGAAGCAAGAGGCTTCATCGTGGGTTGTCCAGTAGCTTACGAATTAGGCGTTGGCTTTGCACCCGTTCGTAAACCTGGTAAATTACCAAGAAAAACAATTTCGGTCTCATATGATTTAGAATATGGTAGTGATACATTAACGTTGCATGAAGATGCAATCAAGCCAGGACAAAAGGTCTTAATTTGTGACGACTTGCTAGCTACAGGTGGAACAATCAAAGCGACTATCGACTTAGTTGAAAAATTAGGTGGAGTAGTTGTTGGTTGTGCTTTTTTAATCGAATTAAAAGAGTTACACGGAAGAGATAAAATTAAAGGGTACGATATGGTCACACTAATGGAATACTAAAAAAAGACATCGTCGCATGACGATGTCTTTTTTTAGTAACGCTATTATTTATACCGAAAGTTTTCAGATGGATAAATCCTATTTGAACGACGATACTGTTTCATTTGGTATTTTTTTTCATCCCAAGCTAAAAGCCAAATAATCAGTAATGGACTTACAATTAAGAAAGTGACCAAGAAGCTAGCATGACCAATAAATATACCTAAAAATAAAATAAATAAAATGAATCCAAAACGGCGAATAGTTTTCATTAAAATCACTCCTTTATGTAATGCGAACATTTGTTTGTATACATATTATACGAACAAACGTTTGTTTTGTAAAGAAAAAAAGAACAAACCTCGTAAAAAAGTCTGTTCTTAATTAATTAAGTTCCGATATAACCCAACGACGCGTCCCAAAATTTTAACAGATTGTAAAATAATTGGCTCCATGAAGTCATTCTCTGGTTGTAATCGGTAATAAGTTTTTTCTTTGTAAAATGTTTTGCAGGTTGCTTCGTTCTCTTCGGTCATTGCGATAACGATGTCCCCATTTTGGGCGATATCTTGTTTGCGAACAATGACTTGGTCGCCATCAAGAATGCCAGCATTAATCATGCTTTCTCCTCGAATCGTTAACATGAACAAATGACCTTGATCATTTGTTAAATCAGGAGGTAAAGGAAAGAAATCAGCTGCTTCTTCAACTGCTAAAATCGGTTCACCAGCTGTAACAACACCAAGAAGAGGGATATTATCGGGAACGACATCAATCGCTTCTAAGCCTTTTGAAGTAAGCTCAATTGCACGAGGTTTGGTAGGGTCTCGTAGAATGTAGCCCTTTTTTTCTAACCTTGACAAATGTCCATGGACTGTAGAGGTAGAAGAGAGCTGGACTGCTTCTCCAATTTCTCTGACGGTTGGTGGATATCCCTTCTCGGAAACGCGTTGATGGATGAAGCGCAAGACCTCGAGTTGACGGTTTTCAGTTCGTTTCACCAATTTGTACACCCACTTTCTTTTATATAATTAGTGTATCATATTCGTGAAGGGGGTTCAAACAAATGTTCGTATGAATAAGTGACTTATTTGTTTTTTTTTTCAATTTCTATTATCATGAGAAGGAAAGAGAGGCGATTTAGTGTGTTGTCAAAAGAAAAACTAGCAAGAATTAACGAATTAGCGAAAAAAAAGAAAACCTCCACTCTGACTTCATTGGAGTTAAAAGAACAAAAATTACTTCACCAAGAATATTTGGAAGCATTTCGCGGAGGAATGAGACATCATATAGAAGGAATGAAAGTTGTTGATCCTGAGGGAAATGATGTGACACCAGAAAAATTAAAGAAAATCCAAAAAGAAAAGGGACTTCACGGTCGCTAAGAATCCAAGAGAAAGATTGCGCATCTTTCTCTTTTACTATATAATATATGATAGTAATAAAAGTAAAAAAAACCTAAATTAGGAGGCGTTTCTATTGTTCGACAAAATTGATCAACTAGGAGTCGATACTTTACGTACTTTGAGTATTGATGCTGTACAAAAAGCAAACTCAGGGCATCCAGGTTTGCCAATGGGTGCTGCTCCGATGGCTTATGCATTATGGACAAAGCATTTAAAAATTAATCCCAAAACTTCACGTAACTGGGTGGATCGAGATCGCTTTGTTTTGTCAGCAGGACATGGATCAGCATTACTGTATAGTTTATTACACTGTGCAGGCTACAATGTTACAATAGAAGACTTAAAGAATTTTAGACAATGGAACAGTAAAACACCTGGTCATCCTGAAGTGAATCATACCGACGGCGTAGAAGCTACCACGGGTCCTTTGGGTCAAGGGATAGCGATGGCAGTGGGGATGGCAATGGCAGAAGCACACTTAGCAGCAACGTATAATCAAGAAGGTTTTTCAATTGTTGATCACTATACGTATGCGCTATGTGGTGATGGAGACTTGATGGAGGGCGTTTCACAAGAAGCTGCTTCATTAGCTGGTCACCTTAAATTAAATAAATTAGTTCTCCTGTATGATTCAAATGATATTTCTTTGGATGGACCAACATCTAAAGCGTTTACCGAAAATGTTGGGGAACGGTTTAAGGCATATGGTTGGAATCACATTTTGGTTAAAGAAGGCAATGATTTAGCGGCTATTTCTGATGCGATTGAAGAAGCAAAAACATCAGACAAACCAACAATGATTGAAGTAAAAACAATTATCGGTTTCGGCGCACCAAAACAAGGAACATCAGGAGTGCACGGTGCACCTTTAGGAATTGAAGGAGTCGCAGCCGCCAAAGAAGCCTATGG
>NZ_JBHUMO010000037.1:0-22341 GCF_042685105.1 Enterococcus camelliae
TGTAGATACCTCTTTCATACTTATGGTTTTGACGCTTTTAAGTATAACGTATCTACATGATTTTTTTGTTTATTTCTTTATGCATTTCATTTTACAACTTACCACTTTTTCTGGATGAGCAAATTTCTTGCTAACAACCACGTAACCACCAACACCTGGTTTCGATACACCATTTACTTTACCATCTTTGCTTTCAATTGCGTATGGTGTAAAAGTTGCTTTAGGATTAGCTGTTTTGGCTTGAACCAATGCCCAGTCAGAGATATGCCATGGTCCAGGAATAATACCTAATTCACCATTAATCATCATTGCGTTAATATCATCATACGTACGAGTACCAAATTGTGAATCAAGTAATCCTTCATCAAATAAATGCTTAACGTATGTTAGTCCTTCTTTTGCTTGTTCCGTATTTGAACCATAAACTAGTTTTCCATCATCACCTTTAAGGTAATTTTTTGGATATGCTCCAAATGAGTTAAAAATAGCTGTTGCAGTATAACCAGAACTACCATGACTATCAGATGTCAAGTAGTTTGCTAAAGCTAAACCTTGTGTTTTTCCATTACCACCAGCATCTTTTTCTTTAAATGCTTTGGCAGTACTTTCCAATTCATCCAATGTAATTGCATGATTTCCATCTGGATCCAATTTAATTCCTAAATTATCAAGCCAGTCTTGTCTGAACCAAACCAAGTTTGGACCAAAATCATTGGCAGTTCCAGGTAAAGCCATTATTTTTCCATCAATTTTCGCTGAATCAATTTGTACGTTATCAAACGATTTGTAGATATCTTTGATGTTATCAGATGCGTATTTTTTGTATACATCTGATAAGTCTGCAATTAAATCATTGTTTGCTAATTCAACCATTTCATCATGGCTCACTGCCATAACATCAGGAATATCGCCAGAAGCAATTGCTAAAGATACTTGACGGGTATAATCGTCGCCATTTGCTTCAAACGCACTTTTAATATCAACACCCAATTCTTTTTTGATTAATCTGCGATACGCATTATTTGCATAACTATCACCTTTTGGTAACTTAGAGTTCGGTTGTGTTTGTTGACCAACCGTCATAACAATGTTGCCATCCGCGTCTTTCTTGGTTTCCTTTTTATCGGAACTCCCCCCACACGCAGCTAATAGCAAGGCACTACTTAATACTACTGCTCCGGTTAAAAATTTGTTCATTTTCCCCATCTGCTTTTCTCCTTTAAGTTATTTAACGTAATCGTTTACGTAAGGGCCAAAAAAATATATTTTCTTCCCCAACGTAACCGATTAGTTTATAAAAGAAAACACGTAAACGTTTACACTGTGATAATAACATCTCACTTATTTCCTGTCAATAGCTTTTCTATTTTTTATTCAAAAAAAGAAAGGGCTTTCTTTTTCGAAGCAAGGAAAGCTCCCCTTATTGGACAAATTAGGGATGACTCTCCTCTCTTCACGTTTTTGTCACACCTAGTTCTTTCAAGCAAAAAGGTGTAACGTGCCAATGCGTGCGACTGCTTCAATGAGACGGTCTTCGTCAATGGTTAAGCCCACTCGCACAAACCCTTCTCCTTGTTCACCAAATCCTACACCTGGAGCAACCGCAACGGCTACCTTTTCTAATAACAGATCACTAAATTCTTCACTCGTCATCCCTTCTGGCACAGGCATCCAGCAATAAAAAGCCCCGTCTGACGGATACGCTTGCCAGCCAATTTGAGCTGCTGCGGTGACGAAGGCTTGGCGTCGGTTGGCATATTGTGTAGCAATTGCTTGTAACGGCCCTTCTCCACTGGTCAAGGCTGCGACACCTGCCGCTTGCAATGCTGGAAAAATCCCTACGAATAGATGATCTTGAATCAAATTAATCGCTTCAATTATTTCCGCATTTCCAACCGCAAAGGCTACACGCCACCCCGCCATATTATACGTTTTTGATAACGTATAGAGCTCTACACCGACATCCTTCGCTCCCTCTGCTTGTAAAAAGCTAACCGGCGCTTTTTGACCATTTCCTAGTGCCCCATAGGCAAAGTCGTGGACCACCCATAGGTCATTTGCTTTCGCAAAACGAACAGTATCCTCAAAGAACGCCTTCGTGGCCTGAGCCCCCGTTGGATTATTCGGATAATTTAAGTACAATAATTTCGCTGCTTTTCGTAATTCTGGTGACCACTCTTCATAATTTGGTAGGTAGCCATTTTCTGGCTTTAAGGGAATCAGCTCTTGTTTCACATCTGCCAACGCCACCCCAGATAAATAATCCGGATAACCAGGATCTGGAAGAACAATCGTTTCCCCTGGATTTAGTAATGCTAAGGGTAATTCGACCAATCCAATCTTACTTCCTCCCATTACAGCAATTTCTTTTTCTGGGTCTACTTTTATCCCATATTGTTGAAAATAAAAATCGGCTGCTGCTTGTTTGTAGGCCTGATTGCCTCGAAATTGCGAATATTTGTGCGTCATAGGATCTTCCAGCGCCTTTTTTGTTGCTTCAACAATAAAAGCAGGCGTCGGTTGATCTGGATTTCCTTGTCCTAGATTGATTACATCCGCTCCGGTCGCTATTTTTTTATTCACTTTCGCCACTAGTGAAGCAAAGAATTGTTTGGGTAATTGATTTAACTTATTTGACATCGTCATTTTTCTTTTCTCCTTTGCAAATTTGTTCATATAAATCTGGGCGTGCATCCCGAAAAACAGGAATTTCTCCTCTAATAGGGAGCACTTGATCAACATCTAGTTCATATCTTGCAATCATCTCTTGATCATCTAGTTCTAAAAGAATCTCACCCAATGGATCGATAACCATCGAATGTCCTGGAAAATGATTGTCTGGATCTACCCCCACACGATTGACGGCAATCACAAAAGCCTGATTTTCAATCGCCCGAGCCTGCAACAATTTGCGCCATTGTTGCAAGCGTTGGGTAGGCCACTGTGCACTAACCACATAAATTTCCGTTCCCTTTTGCGCAGCTAAGCGATACCATTCTGGGAAACGTAAATCATAACAAATAAACGGACTAAACGTCGTGTCATTTTTAGTAAAGAAAGCGAGTTGATTGCCTGCAGATAGAAAACGATCTTCCGCCATTAAGCCAAACAAATGTGCTTTATCATAAGTTGCTAAGATTGTTCCCTCCTCACTCACCACATACGTCCGATTAAAGAACTGCCCATTTACTTCAACTGCTACTGAGCCACCAACAATGGTTACTTGATACGTTCGAGCCAGATGAATCAGCATCTTTTGGGTAGTCTGGCCTTCGTGATCTGCAATCTCTTGTAATCGCACCAAATCATACCCTGTATTCCACATCTCGGGTAAAATGACAACTTCTCCTGGTTGCAGTTGTGCTTGATAAAACAGCTGTTCCACACGTCGTTGATTTTGATTAGGATTGCCAAAAGTAATGTCCATCTGAAGCAAAACAACTGAAATTTTTCTCATGTCACGTCCTCCTTTATTCAAAAACTCGTACTTAAAAAAAACAATCTCCTTGGTACCAAAAAAGCCCTTCTCGTATCTCACGAAAAGGGCGAATGCCGCGGTACCACCTTTATAAACTTTACAGTTATCTCTCATGTTAACGGACATTTTCCCGTCGCCTTAGCTTAGATAGTCACTCAACCAAGACACCGCTCCCAGCTCATTTTAAGGTTCTCGCATCTATCTACTTTCACCATCTATAGATTCTCTGTAATCTGCTCTTACCTTATCTTCTGTTCATTGCGTTTTCATCATTTTCTAATAAATACAAGTTTACGCAATCTTCCGATATCTGTCAATGTTCTTTGCTCCATCGGTCGTAGTCTCTGGCGATTTCTTCAAAGGATTCACTAATCAATCAACGAGGTTTCTTTTACTGCGGCGATTGTTTTCGTTCCAGCTAATTGCATTGTAATTGCTAGTTCTTTGTTCAAGTGTTCAAAGACAGATGTTACACCGGCTGCACCACCCAAGTACAATCCATAAATAATTGGCCGACCAATAGCCACTATATCAGCACCACATGCTAGAGCTTTGAAGACATGTTCCCCCCGACGAATACCCGAG
Organism: Enterococcus camelliae; assembly: GCF_042685105.1. Taxonomy (NCBI): domain Bacteria; kingdom Bacillati; phylum Bacillota; class Bacilli; order Lactobacillales; family Enterococcaceae; genus Enterococcus; species Enterococcus camelliae. The sequence goes on from NZ_JBHUMO010000037.1 coordinate 4,064, forward strand.
TCAAAAATAACTGGCACCCGTTTTCGCACAACTTGAGCAATTTGTGGTAGCACATCGAACGAAGCTGGTCCACCATCTAGTTGCCGTCCACCATGATTGGATACCCAAATACCATCTGCTCCAAATTGAATGGCTGTTTCTGCATCCTCCTGTGATTAAATTCCCTTAACAATCACAGGTAGACCAGACATTGCTTTAATCTTTTGAATATCTTCTGGAACAATTCCTTGCTTCGCTGCCGCATAAATTTCCGAAATCCGTTTTCCTTGTCCTTGGCCACTTCCCGATACCCACCTAAAGTGGAATCAACGGTTAATATAATAGCTTTCGCACCTGATTGAACAGCTTTATTAAGTAAAAACTGATTGAATTCATCATCTTTGCTCATATATAATTGGAAGAATTGTGGCGCATCTGGCACCGCTGCTGCTGCATCTTCAATTTTTGTGTTTGCATAAGTACTAATCGAAAAAATTGATCCTGCTTTGGCAACACCAATCGCCGTGTCTACCTCTCCTTTCACATGAGCAAGTCCTTGAGCGGCAGATGGGGCTTGAATAATAGGCGTTGCCAAAGGAATACCGAATAATTCTGTTGACAAATCTGCATGATCAATTCCTTGTAACACACGAGGAACAATTTTTTTCTTGAAGAATGCTTGGGTGTTCTCACGAAGAGGCCATTCCTCTTCAGAACCTCCACGAATATAACCAAACGCTCCTTTGTCTATGCCTTCTTTCACTTTTGTTTCTAATGATGAAAGATTGACAATTTCTAGTGGCTGTTCTTCTTTGCTAGTTATATAATCCATATTTGCGACACTCCCCTTCGTTGTTTTTTACAGTGCCATCATACAACGCTTATAAAAAGTAAGCAAATAATTGTACTCGAAAAAAATCTAGGCTGCTAGCCATCACTGCGCCTAGATTTCCTTCTCTCTATTCTTGTTTGTACAAAATCGCCACCGTATGGTACGGCTCAAGTGTCAGCTGTTTTTTGATGGCGATTTTCTTATTACTAAGTAACACCTGCCCATTCAAGCAATCGTTTGGTACCGTAATTTGAGCGGAACTTGGCGACAAATTATTTACTACCAACAAACGTTCCTGACCGAGCTTTCGAATAAACGCCATGAGTTGATCATGGTCTTTTTCATAACCTTCATAGCTACCTTCTGCTATGATTGGATAGGCTTTACGTAGTCGAATTAACTGCTGATAAAAAGAAAAGATTTGTGGATTCGCTAGCTCTTTCTCAACGGAAATATGCTGGTAGTCACCTGGTTTCAGCCAAGGTGTTCCGGTAGTAAAGCCACCATTATCCGTTGCTTGCCACTGCATAGGAATACGCGCATTATCACGAGATTTACTTTGTACAATAGCCAAAGCTTCACTAGGCGAGTTGCCCTCCTGAAGTAACATTTGATACGCATTTTTCGTTTCCACATCGTCAAAGAAATCAATCGTTGCATAGGTAGGATTTAGCATACCAATCTCTTCTCCCATATAGATAAATGGCGTCCCCCGATTCAAGTGAATGATTGCGGCTAAAACTTGCGCACCCGCGACCCGATCCTTTTGCCAATCAACAAACCGGTTCAATGCGCGAGGTTGGTCATGATTATTCCAGAATAACGCATTCCATCCGCCCTGATCACTCATTTTTTCGCCCCATTCGTGAAGAATTGCGGTTAATTGATGGAAGTCAAACATGCTTTTTGTCCATTTGTTTCCTTCAGCATAATCCACTTTCAAATGATGAAAATTGAAAATCATGGATAGCTCTTCACGACTCTCTTGGGTATACAACACGCCATTTTCAATGGTGGTTGAACTCATTTCCCCAACTGTGACAACCGTCTCATGCTTACCAAAACTTGCTCGGTTCAGCTCATGAATGTATTCATGCGCAATTGGTCGATCGGTATATTCGGCTTTGCCAATACCATCTGCCGCATCTTTTAACTGTGCGTCTTTGCCGATGACGTTGATGACATCAAATCGTAGCCCCTCTACACCTTTGTCTAACCAAAAATCCAATACTTGCTGCAATTCTTTGCGCACAGCTGGATTACGCCAATTCAAATCGGCTTGCGTCACATCATACAGATGGAGGTACCATTTGCCCGTTTGGCCAAATGGTGCCCAAGCACTCCCCCCAAACTTTGATTGCCAGTTTGTTGGTTCCTCCCTTAGAATAAAGTAATCTTGGTATTTTTTTTCTCCTGCTAAGGCTCGTTGAAACCATTCGTGTTCGATTGAGACATGATTAAACACCATATCCAACATAATCCCAATCCCAAAAGTTTTCGCCTGTGCAACCAGTTTTTCAAAAGTTGCCATCGTCCCAAATCGTGGATCAATCGCCAGATAATCTGATACATCGTAGCCATTGTCTTTTTGCGGACTTGGGTAGATGGGACTTAACCAAAGCATATCCACACCCAATTCTGCCAAGTAGGGTAATTTTTTAATTATTCCTGCTAAATCTCCAATACCGTCACCATTCTCATCATAAAACGACTTCGGGTAAATTTGATACACTACTTTTTGTTTAAAAGACATATGAAAACTCCATTCTCTATTGATTATTCCCGAGACTGCACACGCATGATTGCTTGCTTAATTGTCACCTCACCCGTTTCCATCAACGGATCGACTTGATAATCACCAGAGTTGGTTATGATTACCGGTGTTTGCGTCGGATAGCCGGCTTTTTGAATGGCGGCTATATCAAATGCCAACAGTTTTTGACCACGTGTAACCGAATCGCCTTGTTTTACAAAAGCCGTAAAGTGTTCTCCGTTTAGTTGGACAGTATCCATACCCACATGAATCAATAATTCAACACCTTGTTCGTCAATCAGGCCAACCGCATGCTTACTTGGGAACAGCAAGCTAATTGTACCTGACATTGGGGCATACACAGCGCCTTCACTTGGCTCAATCACCATCCCTTGTCCCATTGTTCCTTGAGAAAAGACCGGATCCACCGCATGACTTAGTGGAAAGAGTTTTCCATTTAACGGTGCATAAATTTCTTCATTTACTAAATTCGCAGAATCAGTCGTTGTTGCTGATTCAACTAAAGTTGGGTCTATTGGGGAAATAGCCTCACCAACTCGGTCAATTTTATTAAATAACCCTATTCTTCGAAAGACTAACGTCAAGAGGAATGGAACGACAATCGCAATCAACATGCCAATAAAGAAAATCAAGTAGTATTTAGGCATAATTGCTAAAATTCCTGGTAAACCACCTACACCAATCGAGAGTGCCCGCACACCGAACAATGTCACAAACATCCCAGCCAAGCCGCTACCAATCATCGCCGCTACAAATGGGTACATATATTTTAGATTAATCCCAAACATCGCTGGTTCAGTGACTCCCAACCATGCGGAAATGACTGAAGGTATCGAAACTTGTTCTTCTTTTTCATTTCCTCGATGAGCAAAAACAATAGCCAGAACCGCAGCTCCTTGAGCGATATTGGATAAACAAATCATCGGCCATAAATTGGTCGATTTAAAATCCGCAATTAATTGAGAGTCAATCGCTAATGTTGTGTGATGCAATCCGGTAATGACTAATGGTGCGTATAACGCCCCAAAAACAGCCCCAAACAACCAATTAACTGATGAAGTTAGCCCCGCATTCACGACTGTTGAAATGGCTGAGCCAATATGCCAGCCAATGGGTCCCAAAATCAAATGTGCAGCCAAGATAGTTGGAATCAAAGAGAAGAATGGGACAAAAATCATCGAGACCGCTTCAGGGATATGCTTTCTAAAAAAACGTTCCAAATACACTAGTAGAAATCCAGCCAACATAGCAGGAATCACTTGTGCTTGGTAGCCAATTTTTTCCATCGTGAAAAAGCCAAAGTCCCATGTCCAACTCTTCGCTATTTCAGCAGCAGTCGTACTATTCACTGCATAGGCATTCAGTAACTGCGGCGAAACCAAGGTTATCCCTAAGACAATTCCTAAGATTTCAGTTGTCCGCATCTTACGAGTAATGCTCCAAGTGATGCCAACGGGTAGAAAATGGAAAATGGCTTCCCCAGGCAACCACAAAAAGCTATTCACACCATTCCAAAAGACGGAGGACTCTGTAATTGTTTTACCTCCAAGCCACCCCATCGGTACCGCCTCTAACACATTTCGAAATCCTAAAATTAATCCCCCTACAATAATGGCAGGTAATAATGGCGTGAATATTTCCGCTAGTACCGTCACTGCACGTTGGAGCAAGTTTTGATTTTGCTTGGCAACCGCCTTTACATTTTCTTTGCTTCCTCCTTCAATATCTGCTAACTGAACAAACTCCTGATAAAAAGAAGGGACTTCATTTCCAATAATCACTTGAAATTGACCAGCATTCGTGAAAATACCGCGTACAGTATCCAATTCCTCAATAGCTGATTCCTTTGCTTTTTTTGGATCATTTAACACAAAACGCATTCTGGTTGCACAATGAGTCACCGCAGCAATATTTTCTTTTCCACCAACAAGTTCAATTAATGCCTTTGCATCTTTTTCAAATTTTCCCATTGCTCTTTCTCCTTTCACTTGTAGGTACAAGTTTGATATCTTTATCATACTGGGTAATCACTCGATTGTAAAACGGTTACAATTTTGTTTTTTTCTTGAAAATGAAAAAATGATGAACGTTCTTTTTTCATCATTCTCTTATTGATGAAATAAGTGTCTTTTTTCTCCGGACGTGTATGCTTTGTACCAGTCAGCCATTGTCCAAATCAATTGAAAAATTAATTTTTTCTCATAAAACGTTTTCTTGTCAAAATTCTTTGTTTCCTCTATACTTGTTTTAACAAATACGTACAAGTTGGAGTGGTCGCTATGAAAGCCTATGAAACGATTTATCAGACAATTGAAAATCGCATTCTAAAAAAACACTTTAAGCCAGGTGAATACCTACCTAGCGAAAATCAGCTCTGTCAAACGTATCATGTTTCTCGCGATACGATTCGAAAAGCATTAAGTTTATTGATGGCAAATGGCTACATTCAAAAAATTCAAGGCAAGGGATCCATTGTCTTGAAACGTGAACAACTACGATTTCCTATATCAGGGTTGACTAGCTACAAAGAACTGCAAAACTCTTATGGCTATCAAGGAAGAACCATTGTCGAAAAATTGGTGAAACGGGTAGTTGACTCCGAATTGGAACAAAAAACAGGATTTCCTACTGGTAGTGAGGTTTGGGAATTGGTTCGCACACGGGAGATTGATCAAGCCAAAGTGATTTTGGATCGTGACTATCTATTGTGCACGTTCATTCCCTACTTGGATACGGAGATTGGGGAGGACTCCATTTATCATTACTTTGAACAAGAGCTCCATTTACAAATTGCCTTTGCTGAAAAAGAAATCCGCATAGATCACTTACATGACGAAGATCGAGAGCTATTGGATTTAAACCAAAATGATCACCATATTGTCGCCATTCATAGCCGAGTGTTTTTAGCCAATGCGCAACAATTTCAGTACACGGAAAGTCGGCACAGAGTGGATAAGTTTCGCTTCTACGACTTTGCTCGTCGCAACCCCTCCACCTTTTAAAGTCCTCATGCCACTGAGAAACTACTCCATTGAAATGGGACAGTTTCTCAGTGGCATGCTTTTTTCTACTCATTCACAGGTCGTGATGGTAGGAATCAATTCTTTCACTTTTTCGCGTAAAGCCGGCACGACTTGTGCATCAAACCAAGGATTCTTTTGCAGCCATCGCCCATTTAAAGGAGAGGGATGGGGCAATGGAAAATAAGTGGGCAGATACGTTTGATAATTGCGGACTGTTTCAGTCAAATTGATCCTCGGTTGCAACAAATAATGGTTTTGTGCGTAACGTCCGAGCAAAAGAATCAACTTGACCTGTGGCATAAATTCCATACAACGCGGATGCCATTTGGCGGCAAAGTCTTTTCTTGGAGGCAAGTCACCCGACTTTCCTTTACCGGGGTAATAAAAATCCATTGGCAAAATGGCTAATTGCTTGGAGTGATAAAAGGTCTGTTCATCCATACCTAACCAATTTCGAAGCCGTTTCCCACTTTGATCATTCCAAAAAAGCCGCGTATCTTGCGCTTTTTTTCCAGGCGCCTGACCAATAATAACCAAGCGTGCTTCAGGATGAACAGAATAGAGTGGTTTTATCCCATTCGCTGTGTACTGTTGATTGGCAGGATCCTGCTCAATGGCCTGTTGCAATGTTTGTAATGTGTCCATCTTGCTTCACCTCATTTTTTTACAAAAATTCTTCTATCTTAGCTAAGACCGCTTGCTCGTTATTCGAACCAATTACTTGAAAGGCCGCCTTTTTCACTGGAAGTAGCGCATTATCCATCGCGTAGGAATGCGTCACTTCGCGAAACATTCCAATGTCATTCATATTGTCTCCAAAAACAGCGATTTCGTCTGTGCCCAATTGAAATTTTTTCTGTAACTCTCGGATTCCTACTTCTTTGCCGGCATTGTTGGAAATAATATCAAGTGATTGGTGTCCACTCGTCACAACAGTTAACTCTTGACCAAACGCCGCTTGAAGTTGCTGGTTGGCAATTGGTAGCCGTTCTGCGGAAAAATTCAAAGCAAACTTGAAAATAGCATCAGGTATTGGTTTGTTTAAATCCACTTCCGTAATGTGTCGGTAAAAAAATCGAACATGCTCGACGAATGATTTGGGAAGATTTTGGTCAATGTATACCCCTTTACTGCCGGATAATACCAAGCGATGATCAGGCAATTCACGCGCAAGGTACGTCAAAATCGCTTCATGAAAATCTGTGGCAATTGTTTGTGCCATTACTTGATTGCCATGATAGCGAATATCTGCTCCATTATCCGCAATGTAAAACAACTGTTCATGAAAATCTGGAAAATAATCCACTAAGCGCCAATACTGGTTCCCCGAAGCAACCACAAAATGGATTTGTTGCTTTTCCATTTCTTTCTTTATTGCCAGGAAACGCTCACGATCATAGGTCTTGTCATCATTCAAAAATGTTCCATCCATATCCACTACGACTGCTTTAATTGTCACAAGGGTTCATCCTTTCTTGATTTTGGTACCTTTCTACTAGTATAAACTACTTCTAAAAAGAAAAAAAGAAAGTGCTTTTTGAGTAAAATCAGCATCTTTCTCCTTTCCCATTATACAAATGAAAATTGTTCGCGTTCATATCGTTGGCGCAATTTTATCGCCTGTGCTGGATAGTCAGTATGAAACCCAGCCACCTTTCTTTCAAAACACATCCACATTTCCGGTTCACTATTCACAGTCCACGGACAAACACGCTTCTCTAGCTCGATCAACTCCGCTTCTGATTGAATAAACCAAGAAAAGTTCGGTTCGATCCGCTCAATGGCCGTAAAATAGTTTGCAAAAGCAATTGTCACAACCGAACCAATTGTTTGCCAAGCTTTCGGTGTAACTGGGTCTAATTCCGCTAATCGTTGGAGGGTCACTAGGTTAAAACTAGAATAGTTTACAACAAAGGGCCAGTCCTTATTTTTGATGGTTCGTACAAGGGTTTCCTCGATGCCTGGGTACTCTTTTTGATCGGTTTTCACTTTAATCGTCAGTGTTCCCTGATAATCTAATTCAGTTAATAACCCCAGAACCTCTGTTAAGGTTGGAATTGTTTCTTGCTCATAATGAAGAGAAAACCAACCACCTGCATCAAAAGTCTTTAGCTCAGCTACTGTGTACTCACTCACTAGCCCTTTGCCATTCGTTGTCCGATTGATTGTTTCATCATGAATCACGACAAGTTCCCCATCTTTTGTCAAATGAACATCCAATTCAATGCCATCTACTCCGATGCGGACACTTTCTGCAAAAGAAATCAACGTATTTTCTGGGTGCGTTCCGCTACTCCCACGATGAGCAAAAATTTTCGTCATTTCCTTCCTCCTACTCGCTTCTTTTCCTATCCTATCAAATCCTCTTCCTAAGTTACTTTTACTTTAGCACGCGTTTGTTAAAATTCGTTTGTTTTTCTGTAAAATTTCCACTCATGCTTCCCATCATTCCGCATCTTTTTGTTGGTCAAAAAAACTTACGTCCTATAAAAAAATGAACACCACCTCTTGCGATGGTTGTCCATTCATTTTTTTATTCTTCTATCGTGATTTGTTCATCCAAAGTTGCCCAATGGTTCGTTGGTCCGTGACCATGTCCTACCATGATTCCTTGCTCAATCGCTCCTTGAATAAATTTTTTTCCGATGATGATAGCTTCTCGCAAGGCCGTCCCTTTTGCTAGTTCAGCCGCAATACATGCCGAAAAAGTATCCCCTGTACCGTGTGTATTTTGGGTATGGATTCTTGGTCCACTCAACCACATCTGAGCACCTGAAGAAAAGAGCACATAATCCCGCGAAATTGCTCCTCCTTGGTGGCCGCCTTTGATGATGACATGTTGCACCCCAAATTGTTGAATTTTTTTGGCAGCAGCCATCATATCTGCTTCACTTTCAATTGTACAGTCTGCCAAAACTTCCGCTTCTGGTATATTGGGTGTCACAATCGTTGCAATCGGCAGCAATTTGGTCCGGATACTTGTAATGGCATCACTTTGCAATAGTGGATGGCCTCCTTTTGCAATCATCACCGGATCAACAACTAATGGCCCAAAATCAACTTTTTTTAAATTTTCAACCACGCATTCGACGTGTTCACGATCAGCTAGCATCCCGGTTTTGGCCGCTTTTATTTGAAAGTCTGCTGCCAAAGAAGCAAATTGGGCATCAATAAAGGTTAGTGGAACAGGAAAACTATCTTGAACACCCAGTGTATTCTGAGCAGTAAGTGCCACAACGATATTCATACCAAATGCACGCCGCATTTGAAATGTTTTCAAATCTGCTTGAATGCCTGCACCCCCACCGGAATCCGTTCCTGCAATGGTCACAACTTGTGGTGTTTCATTCATTGCTCTCCCTCCAATACGTTTGCCAATTTTTGGCGTAATGCTTGTACTTTCAATGAAACATTTTCAGCCTTCATGATTTCACTAACAACAGCGACACCTGCAATATGGCTGCCTTTGAAGGTGTCAAGATTGTCCTCTTTGATGCCACCAATTGCAACAACGGGGATAGCAACACTCTCTACAATTGCTTGCAATGTTGCGACAGGCGTTACCGGTGTCTGCTTTGTTTGGGTAGGAAAAATAGCCCCTGTTCCTAAATAGTCTGCTCCTGCACGCTCAGCTTCTAATGCCCGCGCAACGGTTTTGGCAGATACTCCCACCAATTTATCTGAACCAACTAATTTCCGAACCACACTCACTGGCAACTCATCATCACCAATATGAACACCCGCCGCATCCACTGCTAAACAAATATCTACCCGGTCATCAATAATTAATGGAATCTGATAGCGATCGGTCAGCACTTTTAGTTTTTTAGCTCTCTCATATACAGCCTGTGTTGTCCGTTTTTTTTCTCTGAGCTGAACCAAAGTAACTCCTGCACGACAAGCCTCTTCAATAATTGAAAAAAAAGTCTGTTCATCATAATCATAGCCCTCTGTAACTAGATATAGGCGGTAGTCTGCCATAATGATCCTCCTCGAATGTTCTCAAACCATCCTTGATGATTCATTAACAATGATAATTGATTTAACGTTTCTTGTCGAAAATTAGCCAGACCCGTTGTTCGTTTTCGAGCCGCTTCTCCACAGAGATTAAAATAGCTAACCGCTGCAAGTGTGGCCTCTAATGGTGCAAACTCCGCGCCCAATAAAGCCGCAATGATTGCTCCCACAATGTCACCCGTTCCAGTGAAACGATCCAGCTCCGCCACGCCATTGGCAAGAAAATATGCGTGTTTTTGCGAAACAATCAAATCCTTTGCACCTGTCGCAAGAAAAATTGTATTTGGATGTTTCTCTGCTTCAATTTGCATGGCCCGTGCTAATGTGATTAACTCTTGCTCCTCTTGATCTTCAGCACTAGCATCTACCCCTCTAGCATTACTTTGCAGTCCACAGAAAGCGCGCATTTCAGAAGTATTGCCCTTTATAACCGTTGGCTCATAATTTGCAAGTTTTTGGGCCAACTCAAAGCGCATAGCCGTTGCTGCGACACCAACCAAATCAACGACAAAAGGGGTGCTGGTCTGATCTGCGACCCGAGCTGCCTCTAATAGACTCAACTCCCTATCTGGAGAAAGATGACCCAAGTTCAATAGTAAGCTATTATTTTGACCAAATAACTCTGAAAATTCACGCACATCATCCGCCATAATTGGCTTGGCATCGATATACAAAAGCGCATTGGCCATTGACTCGCACGTGATTTCATTGGTAATACATTGTACTAATGGCGAGAATGGGAGGGGAAACGCATGCTGAACTGCCGTATAAAAATAGTCTTCGCGATTAAATCGAACCATTTGTCATCCCTCCAAACAAACGTTGAACACGTTGAAATGGTTGTGTTTCTTTTAATTTTAATAAGACAAAGAAACCAATGATTGATCCTGAAATAGCACCTCCAAAAAAGCGTGGCGTATACAAGAACCAATACATTCCTTGCTGACTACCTGTAAACCAAACCATAACTGGATAAGAAAGCAACGAACCAATCAGCCCCGTCCCCACAATTTCTCCGAGCATTGCTCCCCAAACTTTTCCTGTATACTTGTAACCAATCCCTGCCAAACATGCGCCAAATACAGCACCTGTCAGAGCCAGTGGGGGAATACCGAGAAGGGTCATCCGAATCAGCGCGCATACAAATGCCATAATTGTGGCATAAAGTGGGCCCAACAAAGTAGCGGCAATCACATTCATCACACTTGACATGGGAGCCATTCCCTCAATACGAAATAATGGCGATAACACAACATCCATCGCAATCATCATAGCCAACAAGCTTATTTTTTTTACATTATTTACTTGACTCATCTCTCTTCACACTCCTCTTTCAGCCCTTTTGGCCATGACTCAAATTGATACGCCATTTCCCAAAAAGAAAATTCCATTTTTGCACTGATGACAAACGCTTGCTCCATTTGCTTTTTCTGTTCATCTTTGCTTTGTTCATAGACAGCATTCAATAAGGCGGCATCGTTCTTTATATCTGCTAAACCCTCTTCTCCTCCATAGGTATCAATCCATTGTTGATAGAATGGATTTGGCGAATGGCTCTGCTTGTTTTTTAAATAAACCCCAATATCTGCATATAACCATGGACAAGGCAATAAACTCGCCGCAATAATCCAATCGTTTCCCTCCACTAGTTGACGATACAAATGAGAAACATAGTTGTAGGCCGTGGGGGCTATTTCGGTATTCTGTAACTCTTGATCTGTAATTAGCAATTCTTTAAAGAAGGTCTCCCGAACCGCCAACTCACCGGCCTTTAAATGAGCCGCGTTTTCTTCCATGCGTTTTTTCAACTCAGGGAAAGTTGTTTGTGCCGCTACCAGTGCATAGATATGCGAAAAATGTTCTAAATAGTAACAATCTTGAATAAGGTAGTAGCGAAAGTTTTCCATTGGCAAGGTGCCATCTTGAATGCCTGTAATGAACGGATGGACAAAACTTCCTTCCCAATAGGGTCTCGTCTGACTTCTTACACGGTCCGTAAATTTTTGGTTCATCCAATCATCCTCTCTAGAATTAAAAATCCATTTCCAATCAAAATAGCGACAATACACCAACCATTTGCTGATAACGATGGCTTCCATTTTTGAAAATGACTGCGGGTACCCGTTTCCATAAATCCGCGGGAGTACATTGCTTCGGTATAGCGATCTCGCCAATTCATCGCTAGGAAAATCGTTTTGACGTAATAATACGCTGACCACGGGTACAACCGTTTTCCTCTTAACAAACTGGCATCCCGCATATCAATCACTTCTCGACGAATTTGCGGCGCCGCATGAATCACCACCAATACCCCGTATACAAAAGTTTGCGGCACATGGTACTGCTCCAAAATCAACAAGCATTCTTCAAAGTCCACCGATGCAACAAAGCCAATTCCCAAAGCCGCAAACGCATAGGTTCTGGTTAGCAACACCCAAGCATCGGAAAGACCATTTCCTTGAATTAACACAGACCAAAAAGTTGTCAATGCTGGAACAAGCGGAAACAAAATTAATACTCCTAGAAAGCCGAACTTTTTGTTAAAAGCCAAATACCCTAATACGACGATCAGCAAGTAAAGATTCAAATAAACTGAATACGTGAATGAAATTTCAATTGTAAAAAAGAAGACGGCAAAAACAATGGCAGGAATGGCTGTTATTTTTTCTTCCATTAATCATCGACCTCCTGTAACTGTTGATTTGCCAAATGGACATGGTGGTCACTGACACCCACCAATGGCTCCAAACGATGAGAGACAATCAACAGACTCGTCCGCTGTTTTTTCTCTTCCAACCACTTCACAAAAAACTGGCATGCTCGCTCATCCAACCCAGTAAACGGCTCATCCAATAGCAGGAATGTACAATCAAGACTCAACATAGCAATTAATTGAATCATCTTTTTTTGCCCTTCACTCAGCTGATAAAGACTTCTCTCCCTAACATGATCAATCCCTAACGTCTTCATAGCAGCCAATTGCTTTTGTTTTATTTTTTCCTCAGGCTCTTTGGGAAAATTTAGCTCTTTGTCCACTTGTAGTGTCACAAATTGTTGCTCGGCTTGCTGTACCGCTAAGGTCATTTTTTCATAAAGTTTTCTTTTTCCAAAATGGCGTGACAATTTTTGACCATCAAAGTACATCAGCCCTTTGTATGCTTGAAGTTGAACCATCGCTCGCAATAGTGTAGATTTTCCCGTGCCATTAACCCCAGTTAAGGTTGTTATTCCTTTTTTAAATTGAAAGTTTTGCGGAATCAACAATTCCTTCTCACCTTGAAACAGCGAAAAATTCTGCAATTCAAAGAGACTTTCCACAGGTGCATCTGGATTCCTTAACGAGCCTAATTGTGGCTGGATTGTCAATTCATCTAACGATTGCTCCTTTAATTGTCCGTTGGTCATCCGAATAAATCGGTCGACATAAGGCTGATACCCATTTAATTCGTGATCAGCTACTACTATCAATTTTCCCTTATCACGAAGACTCGCTAATTTTTTAATTAACAGCATTCGTGAATCCGGATCGATACTTGCAAATGGTTCATCTAATAAAAAGATGGGTGGATCTAACGCCAAAAGAATCGTCAAGGCGGCGCGTTGTTTTTCTCCGCCTGAAAGAGTCACCAATTCACGATGAAGCAATGCTCCCATCTGCATTTCTTGAACAGCACGTGCCATTCGTTCATTTGACTCCGCAATCGGTAGATTGAAGTTTTCCATCACAAACATCAATTCTCTTTGCAACGTACGCATGGTAAATTGTTGGCTAGGATTTTGAAACATGATTCCAATTTGTTGTGCCTTCTCTACCGTTGTCAGCTGTTGGGTATTGTGATTGTTCACAAAGATTTCACCCAAATAAGTCGTTCCATCAAAGCCTGCAATCGTATGGAGCAGCGTCGTTTTTCCACATCCGCTATCACCAGTAAGTAAAGAAAACGTGCCTTGCTTAAATTCACAAGACAATTGATCTAAAATGGTTGTTTCTCCCTTTTGAACAACTAATTTTTTTGTTACAATTCCTTGCATCAACGAGACACTCTTACCCCTTGCGCCTTATGGAAAAGTGTTACGATTTGTTTGGTTAAAAAGATACCAAAGAAGCAGACAGACGCAAAACGAACAAGAAACAGCGCTGCAACCATACCAAAACCATATGTGCCATAACCAAATTTGAAGAATTCATAAACAAAACTAAAGACGGTTGTTCCAATTGCCCCATATAATAAGGTAACCGAGTCATATCGTTTGTATCCAGTTACCAAAAAGCCAACTTCTGTTCCTAATCCTTGAATAAAACCGGATAACAATACACCTGCTCCAAAGTAAGAACCATACAACATTTCTGCCAACGCAGCAAAAACTTCTCCAAGCACCGCGCTACCCATTTTAGGAATCAACATCCCCGCAACGGGTGCCGCGATGGTCCACATACCAAACAGAATTTCATTTGCAAATGGTGTTAGACCAAATGGTGTCAGGACAGATACTAGAAGTGCATACAGGACCCCTGCCCCCATAAAAACTGCTCCAAATAAAAATGCTAATAATGCCAAAAATACGACTTGTGGTAATGTCCACTTTGCTTTTTCCATAACAAAAAAACCCCTTTTCTCTACTATTTAATAAAGGAGTCACTGAGGTAGCGATCGATAGTTGTTCAATAGAATAGAAAAAACCCGTCAACGAATCATTCATCAACGGGTACAAAAATCACATGCTAAAAAACTACATTTCCCTGCGACAGTCCTAACTGCTTCAGGTTCAATGGGTATTATCTCAGCTTTACGCACCCCAAATGTCTCTCATTATTTAAATGTAAATCTAGTATAACACGTTTTTTTCACAAAAACTAGAAAACCTTTCCATTTTTTATTCACTTTTTGCGACTGTTTCAAAATACGCTGAATGCTTTTTTGATGTCATGTTAACTTTCTTCGGTGAATTGATTGAAAATTTTGACAAAATTAGCTAGCATCTGTTATATTAATGAAAATTTTTCACTATTCTTTTATATAGACGGAGGGAAACAGTATCATGAGTAACCTAACCGAGCAATTGGCTTTTTTGAAACAGCAGCAGTGGATTGATTTGACTCACTTAGTCCATTCAGAGATTCCCTATTTTCCAGCTTTCCGACCGATTGAAGAACATACGCTCTTTACAGTTTCCAAAGATGGTTTTTATGCGAAAGAGTATACCTTGGCAACCCAATATGGTACACATATTGATGCTCCTGCTCATTTTTGGGAAGCAGGTAGAAGCCTAGAAGAGCTGTCACTAAAGGAACTCGTTCTTCCATTGTATGTGATCCACAAAGAAGAGGAAGTAAGCAAAAATCACGACTACAGACTAACGGTCGAGGATATCCTTGAATTTGAACACACCCACGGCACAATTCCGGCTGGGAGCTTCGTCGCGTTTTCAAGTGGTTGGTCTAAGCGTTTCGCTTCGCCAGATGCCTACTATAATAGCGATGAAAAAGGAGAGAGTCACACCCCCGGTTGGTCGCTTGATGCATTAACCTTTTTGCACGAAGAACGACACGTGGCAGCAATCGGGCACGAAACGCTTGATACGGATGCCGCAATTGATTACCGTAAAAACAATGATTTGCTTTGTGAACGGTATTGGCTTTCTCAAAACAACTATCAAGTTGAGGTGCTGACCAATCTTTCGCAATTACCAGCAACAGGTGGCATCATCTTTGTTAGTGCGAGTAAAATCGAAGGTGCACCTGGTTTCACTGCACGCGTTTTTGCCATTATTCCTAAGCAATAGACCTGTATTATTTTTGTTCCAGTGGCAGAAACTTGCTACCGGGGGTTAAAAAACACTTTTTTCAGGTAAACTATGAGTGGACAATCACTACCCCTATCGAATAAAGCAAGTCGAAAGAAGTGAAGCACTTGAAACAAGAAACACAATTTTGACCTTGCCAAGCAGGCATCCATTCCTTATTATCTAGAAGAAAAAATTTATGCACCTTTATTGATACTTCATGGCAATTGCGACTCTCTGGTTCCTTTTGAACAAGCAGTAATCCTATACAATGTCTGTCAAAAAACAAAAAGTGAAACGACTTTTTTTGCCGTGAACAATGCCGACCATGAGGCCCAAGCTTTTATACAACGGAAGTTTTGGCAACCATTGTCCATTTTTTAAACGAACATACAAACTAAATTTGAATAAAGCGTAACGTATCGTCCTGTCAAAGTAGCAAAGCGAGCTTAATCAACCCAAACCAGTTATACAAAGCGTTTAACTGGATTTTTTTCGAACCGTCCCTGCAAATCGTTAATCTTATTGGCGGGGGCTTAACTATCAACAATTAAAACGAACTGTTGTAGCCACCATTAATAACCATACCTAATATTCGCAATAGCCATCAGTTCTTTTAGTTTGTTTTCTTGATCATCCAATAATATAAGCCCATCGTTTCGGATTGCCTTTGAAATATCTACGTTCATCCGACTTAAAATCAAAGGTACCGAAGCGCCCTTTTGTTTTAACTCTTCAAGATACTTCTCTAACACTTTTTCCAATGATTCGTTACCCGCCGCTATTTTTAAATCATCCAATAAATCAGCGATAATGTCCTCTGCCTGTTTTGAACGCTCATTTCCACCAGAAAACCATTTTAACTTACCCATAACAGCTCACTCCTTACTTTTAAATTTTTGCAAGTTTAGTTAATACTATCGCTTTCTTTATAGTTTATTTCAACGAATTAATGATGAATGACTAGAGCATAAATTTCAAAAGAAACCTTCCCAAATCTGGACAGAACCTGAAACGTTGTAATGAATGGTACTCGCTTTCCTTGAAATTTCTGTCCCATAACTGGAGTAGTAAGGCAATAAATTACAACGAATGCAGCAATTAACGTTTAGAGAACTCTGTAGCTTTGCGGATTTTTCTTAAGAGCTAGTTTTGCTTATAAATAACTCGTTTCGATTGCCTATCTAATCTGATTCATTTTAATGGAACCTCTCATGACTAAAATCACGAGAAGTTCAATAGCTGATACTTCGTTGCACGTCCTTGCCCGACTTTTTGAATCTTATTCTCTGTTTGTAACTCAGCTAAAGCACGTTCTATCGTTCGCTCGCTAATATCCGGCAACAAACTCTCTAGATCAGCTCTGCTTAGAGGTTCAAAGGACTTTTCTAATTCTTCTACTACCCGCTCGGCTGGTGTTAGTTCACGATTGATAATCATCTCAAAGCATTCTGAAAAATTTTCATACGCTCGCAAAATGATTCCCACAAGATAGCGAACAAACGGCGTATAATCTTGCTCATTTTCCAGCCATCCCACAGAACTTGCCTGTAACGCTTCATAGTAGGTTTGTTTTGATTCTTCAATCAGCATCTCAATGCTAACGTACTTGCCAACTAGATAGCCCGACTTGTACAGCAACAACAATGTCAACAAGCGAGACATTCGTCCATTCCCGTCACTAAACGGATGAATCTCAATCTTGTGAAGATCGTGATTGGCACTGGTAGTCCAAATCTTCAATTAAATCGTGTGTAAATATACTGGCGCTAATACAAAATGAACTCGTTCACTTAACTATGATTATTTAAAACAAATAATTTAATCCATTAAATATCTAGTTTTATTTCTTAGATATCCAATAATATGGACGTTATTTTTTCGGAGAGCACTAGCCTTTGATAATATTCTTGAATATCTGAAATAGTATTAGCTCTATTAATTTCTATGTAGCTCAACCCATCCACCTTAATTTCTCCAATAATCCCAGAATTATCACAGATTATCTTGGGCCATTCACAATCTGTATGTGAATGCTTAGACAATTTAGCAATGCTTTTTCCTGCACTTAGTGTGAATATTGAAGCGCCAGCAGTAATATCTAAATTTTCAATTTCAAAAGCTAGTGCACTCATTTTATTTGTAATTATCTCGGTGTCTTTCCAAGAAGATGGGTGTGTGTCAAAAGCTTTTTCCGTTCTCCCAACAACTAAATAATCTTTATCAAAATTACCATCAAATCTGTTAATTACTTCAATTAATTCTTCGGGATACAACTTAAGCCATGTTATAACTCTATCAAAGTCACAATACATTATCTTTTGATCTATTTTTATTTTGGATATAGCAAACTTCAGAACATTTCGTCTTGCATCAGCGGCACCCTTTTTCCTAATAACTTTAACATTTGAATAATTTTTGGTACAAATATCAGTAATTGTTTTACCCGTTTTATCACTAATACATATATAAGTTTCTTCAAATATTTCATTAATTATGGGAGCATATAGCCCGATATCATTTATTAATTTCATATATGGATCATGAATTGTAGTTATTAGTATCATACTTTCTCCTTTTTTATTAGATATCATTCCAGTAATTGATATATGGTTTCAATTTACATAAAATATCTATTCTATCCTCAATCCCTTTTATACTACTAGTAACATCGTCTTCTTCTTTATCTTTGTCATAGTAATATTCTCTATTTGTGATTACCTCACTACTACATTTAGAATTTTTCAGAATAGAAGTCTCGTTATTATTGTATTTTGCAAGGCTTTTATACATAAAATTGCAGAGAAAAACTACACAGCGCTGCATCCTGAAATGATTCTTTGATTAGTTTGATTTTGATAGAGCATTT
>NZ_JBHUMO010000037.1:22351-32565 GCF_042685105.1 Enterococcus camelliae
TTATGCTTCTATTAATAGCCCGTGAATTATATTACGATTTGAATTCATTTATTAGCTGATACTTCGTTGCACGTCCTTGCCCAACTTTTTGAATCTTATTTTCTGTTTGTAACTCAGCCAATGCCCGTTCTATCGTTCGCTGGCTAATATCCGGCAACAAACTCTCTAGATCAGCCCTACTTAGAGGTTCAAAGGACTTTTCTAGTTCCTCTACTACCCGCTCTGCTGGTGTTAGTTCATGGTTAATAATGATTTCAAAGCGTTCTGAGAAGTTTTCATACGCACGCAAAATGATCCCCACAAGATAGCGAACAAACGGCGTATAATCTTGCTCATTTTCCAGCCATCCCACAGAACTTGCCTGTAACGCTTCATAGTAGGTTTGTTTTGATTCTTCAATCAGCATCTCAATACTAATATACTTGCCGACTAGATAGCCTGACTTGTACAGCAGTAGTAACGTCAATAAACGGGACATCCGCCCATTCCCGTCACTAAATGGATGAATTGAGAGAAAGTCTAAAACAAAGCAAGGAATCAGCAGTAACGGATCAATCTCAACTTTCTGAATTGCTTGATTGTATTGGTAGCACAACTCTTCAATTAGGTCTGGTATCAAATAAGCTGGTGCTGGCACAAAACGAACGCGCTCGTTACCATCCAGATCTTTTTCCGTAATAACATTATCGCCACTTTTAAACTTACCTTTGTAACTTTTAGCCGAGTAATTATAAAGATTTTTGTGTAACGTTAAAATATCGTTGGGCACGACGCGAATATACTCGTAACTATCATGAATCAGTTTCAACACATCTCGATAACCGGCAATTTCTTCTTCATCCCGATTACGAGGCTGTACTTTTTCCGCTACGATTTGCTTCAAGCGGCCATCTGTTGTCGCAATTCCTTCAATCTTATTAGATGCCTCTGTACTTTGAATCAAAGCGAGATTCGTTAGCTTATTTAAAATCTCTGGTTTTGTGGCAATATACAGTTCTTGCTTCCCCTTATACTCATGAATTTTGGTCAGCATATTCAGCAGATCATGACTAAAAGTGAGCTTATTCAACTCCCGGTAATCAAATTCTTTCACCGCCATCCACCTCTTTTCTCCGCCATTTTATCTTATTTGGCGGAGAAAAACAAATAATGGCGGAGAAAATAAAAAAATTTTCTTTTAACCCTGAATAATTCATAGTCAACCAGTCACGGATTGCGATTCCAAGATAAAAGCGATTATATTACTCTCTCTCATCTAACTACTATCATAAGTTACAATTTTTTCCACCTTCTTGATTTTTATAAAAGAACTGTACATCAAATGAGACATACTCAGACTTCTCTTTTATTGAATCCGGCGCATCTTTAAAAAATATTCTGGATGATTTCGCCAGTTTTATGGAAATTTAATCTATTTTTCGAATTCATGTGACATTTTTTGTTAACAACATAAAAAAGACACCCTCCAAAAATTGGAAAGTGTCCGTATCGTTGTAATGAATGGTCCTCGATTTCCTTGAAATCTCCGTCCCATACTGTATTCGTAAGGCAATAAATTGCCAACGACTCCAGCGATTAACGCTTAGAGAATTGAGAAGCTTTACGAGCTTTCTTAAGACCTGGTTTTTGCCTATAAATAACTGAATTAGATTGAATATGCTTTAAAATCAAGCGTTCTAGACAATTCGTAAAAGTTTAAATTCCAACTAGTTTCACATGATTTCAAGCTATCCGTACCTAATAGCGTACACAAAAATACCTTACAAACCAGAACACAACTACTTTTATAATATAACAAAGAAATTTAACCTAAAAATCATTAATCGCATTAGCCATAATCCTTAAGAAGTGCTCCTTCTCAGGTGCTTCTTCAACACAATATAAAACCAATGACTTTCTTACATAACTGAATCTTTTGACTTTAACGAATCCTTTCGCATTGGCGAATAAACTAGAAAACTCAACGCCAATCAATTTTTTCATTCTCTAAGTGGGTGGAGCATCATCATAGTCAAGCAATCAAATTTAAAAATAACAATTTCATCACATCAAGAAAACTACAATGTCAATAACTTTCAACAATTTAACATGACCAAAACGAATTGTTTAGTTTTCTTCTAATAAATCTAAATCCTCTTTATCCAAAGTTTCAAACAGAACCATCTGAGGATCGTATTTATTTCTGTAGCACTTTGCAACTTCAATTAACTTCTCTTTAATATCATTATTAGATTCTACACAAATTTTATAAAGTATTTCAAACCTTATTACTCGATTATTTACCTTGTTGATTCCTTCTGATGAAGCCAACTTGTATTTTTTTATACTTTCATTTATTTCACTTAGATCGCTTTGAGAGAAATCTAAATCATATTCATTTCTAAATCTATTATAGGCTTCTACAAACAATTTAAACTTTCCAAATATATCTTGAGAAACTTGCAAATCATTTTCAATCATTTTAAACGCAACACTAAACATCGTGTATAATTGAGCTTTCTTTGATAAAAAACTTTGAGTTGATTTATCTAATAAACTTGATATAATGTCTATGGCTTGATCAACTTTCTTCCTTAATTCTCCACTTTCATCAAAACTACCACAATAATCAGTATAGTATTGTGTAATTTTTTTGTCGTCAGTTTGGCCTACAATTCCTTCATTAGCTAAAATATAGATTGAGCAACAATATCGCACATCTTGCATTCTTCTAGCATCAGCTGCACTAAATACTCTACAGTCTTTCCAAAAATCTAATTGAGATAACGCTTCTGAAACATCACCAAACACACTCTCAATACTGTTCAACTTCTCTTGAGAGTTAAGACTATAATTGGTAAGATTCAGTCTATAAAACATTTGTTTTATTTCTTCTTTACTAACCTCATGATCAATGTCTACTACGAAAATTTTATATTTCCAGACTTTTACTTTTTCCTCATCAGTCAGTTCGGTAAAACGTTTGCCTCCGTACAATGATTTTATATTGCCATCTAACAGATATTTTTCATTTAGTGGAAAATCATCATTTATAAATTCAATAATTGCAGCTATTCGCTGCTGTCCATCTACAATATGCGTAATTGTTTTACCTGTTGAGGGATCAGTTTCAGCTGGCCAAAAATAAACTTCAGGAATCACATATCCTAATAGAATTGTTTCTATCAATCGAACCTTATCTTGTGGCATCCAAACTTTACGTCTCTGATAAGTTGTATCTATGATAAGATTTTCTTTATTTACCTTTTCATTAATTAAATCAACAGTTTGAGAATTTCGACTAAATAATTGTGGCATTATTTTTCTCCTTTCTTATTTCATTTAATGATTGAATATGATATTCTTCAAAATCTTCCCAACTTCGATATAAACGGTAAGTAATGTCTGGTTGAATATATAAATCTCTTCGAAGTATTTTCTTTGATTCCGAAGAAAGAGCATTCCATTCTTTTCTACAACCGTCTATTAATTCTAAATTTTTTTCATTTATATAGCCACGATATATCCCTCTCGAAATTTTACTATAGTGAGCTTTGTTAATTGGACTGTAAGATTTTCGAAAAAGACTCCAATAATTTTGAAAAAGCTTATCCGATACGATAGCAATGTCTATATCTGATTTTTCTTCATCAAAAAGTCTGAACAGTTTATCTTTTTGGCCAGTCTTTGGTGCTAAACTACAACCAATCTTACTACTTCCAACGATAGATATATTATGAAAACTTATTTGCAAGGACTGACTGACGATTGTTTTAAAATCATCGGTCAACCTTATTGAATCCTCTTTGTCTCTACCAATTACTTTTTCAAAATACCAATTATCAGAACGAAGGATATGTTTTGAATAGAATTCATTTGAGGTCAGTTCTTCTATGTCAGACTTTATTTCATCCAAAGTATAAACCAAAACAAGCTCTCCTTGTATATTATATTTAAGATTTTAATCTTCCGATTTGTTGAGGAAACCTTATAAACCTTTGTTATCTTTTGGCTAGTCTTTCTTATATCATTTTATTTAAAGATAGATACTCCTTAATGGTTGTAGCTATACCTTCAGAGAGTAAAAATGGTACACCATTACCAATTGTTTTGAACATATTAGATAGGCTCATATCATGGGGCAACTCAAATTCAGAAGGTAATGATTGAATTGCAAGTGCCTCTGATGCAGATATTCTTCTTATTTTATATGGATGTAAGTGAACTTCGTTATTCCCATATGCAGCAGTAGGAGAGTATCTCCATCGATGCAATCGCTTATAAGATTTCTTGCTAACATCACCTTCAGATATGGATTTCATTTTCGTTAATCCTGCACGTGGTCTAAAATGATCATAAGTATTCGGATGATTATAAACTTCATTTTTTTGGAACCAATACTCAACAGTAAGCTCTGGAATACACTCGTTTGGACATATAATGTGTTTATTAGGGTTAAAATCATCCACAAGCGGCCAGTTGACCCTTCTTATTTCGTCCATCTCATATCTAATTTGATTTTCCCATGGAAAATCTAATATCTCACTATTTTGATATTGCGTTTTATTCAATTTTTTTTTCTGTAATCCAAAAAGAAAGATTCTTTCTCTATCTTGAGGAACTCCGAATTCTAAAGAGTTGGTCAATCTATCAGTAGTGCAGTATCCTGCACTATGTAGCTTATGTTTAAACTCTTCGTAGAATTCTCTATGCCGCGAAGTTTTCCATAACCCTTTTACATTTTCAAAAAGAAAGAAATCGGGTTTCATATCAATGATTAGGTCAACGTAATTCATCGATAATTTCCCATTCTCTCCCTCTCTACCTTTATTCTTACCTCCTACAGAAAAATCTGGACAGGGTGGTCCCCCAATAAATCCAACAACCCTATTTTCTTCCCTAACCTCTTTAATATGCTTCATAAGTTCTTTTCTCTGACCAGTAAAATACTCATTGATGTCAAGATTTTGATATCCAAATCTAGGGACTGATAAATTCATTTTCTCTCTTGAGTAGATATAAGCTTCTAAAAAAGGTGCTGAAATTTCATTAACTAATTCTATATCGTACCCTGTTTTTTCAAACCCTAAATCTAAAAAACCACTACCTGAAAAAAAGGAAAAAATGGATATTTTTTTCTGCCTATTCAAAATTCTATTCTCCTTATTTCAATATCCGGCACATCATTTAAGAAGTTATTCGGAATATTGTTATCATCATATACACAATGTTCATCCTATTATACTCTATTAGCCAATAAAGTAGATACATTATTCCCAGCGTTTGATTAAAAATCCTTAATCATACTGTATCTTCAAAAATAGCATGAAATCTACAGAATTTTTTTGTTGATTATTCTTTCTAATAAAATTCATATGATTTTTATTAGAAAATTTTTAAACTTTTTTGCGTATATTATACTGAGGATCCAATACGTTAACAATTTGAGCTAACCCCTGGACTTGAAGAAGCAATTCTGTTATACTCTCTCATAGAGAAATCCCTTAAAGGTGGTGCACACGATGCCGTACGCAATTGATTTATTCTGTGGTGCTGGTGGATTTAGCGAAGGAATTTTACAAGCTGGTTTTGATATTATTTTCTCCAGTGATAAAAGTCCGATGGTTGAAGAAACTTATACAAATCGTCACAAACAACTTGGCTTCATCGAAGGTTTTGATACACATTTTGAATTAGCAGATATTAAAGAATTGACATCTGAGATGATTTTCGACAGCATCAATAGCTTGAAGTATGGAAATAAATTTAAAAAAGGAAACATTGACGTAATTTTTGGCGGTCCTCCATGTCAAGGTTTCAGCCGGCTTGGAAAACGTAATGCTAGTGATCCTAGAAATATGTTGTTCCATGAATATCTGAGAATTATTAGAGACTTACGTCCAAAGTATGTAGTTATGGAGAATGTTACTGGATTACTGGATATGTACATGCTAGATTTCCCAAGTGTTTTATCAGATAACCTTTATGATGGTCAGAACCTCGTAAAAGATATTTTAAATTTAGAACTTAAAGATCTTGGCTACACTGTCCTAGACGTCCAAGTATTGAACGCTGCAAATTTCGGTGTACCACAACAACGAAATAGAGTTGTATTTTTAGCGTACCGTAACGATGTTCACCCTATTCAATATCCAACAGCTACTAATGAAGACGTATCCATTTTCGATGCCTTTGGAGATTTGTATGAAAAGAACCCATGGAAATACTCTACTAACTATTCATCTATTAGTAAAAACGGGCGAACAAAATCTATTAAGAAAAAAATTCCACTCAGTAGGACTCAACTAACTAATATGGAAGTTTCAAAGCATGATGATACAATTGTCGAACGTTTTTCTTTATATAAACAAGGAGAGAATCGTAAAAAGGCTGTTACTCGATTAAGACAAACAGGAATTAATCTCAAAAAAGAGTGTCCTTACTTATTCTATGATAGTCTTTTTCAATTAAATTCAAATCAAAATACTAAAATAGTTTATCAAATTATCAGAGACCTTAATCTAAATAACATTCAGGTGAATGATAAGTGGATTTATTACACTAATCGACAGCTAGCACTATTATTCCAATATCAATCAGAAAATATCGAGAATAATTTCAATCAAACACTCTGTTCTTTAGCAAAAAGATTATCTGCTAGTATTTTCACTACAAAAGTGTTTTGGAATAAAATCAGTCCAAAGCTTAACCAAACAATTACCGAAGAGGAATATTGTGAATCATTGTTAAAAGGTAAAATTACTGATGATATGGTTGAAGCAATTTTTACTAAGAAAGGTATCCGAACAAGATTAAATTCGGAATCTATATCACCAACAATGGTCACTTTACCTGATGATTTTATCCATCCTTTTTTCGATAGAATACTCACAGTTCGAGAAATGGCTCGCCTACAATCATTTGATGATAGTTTCGAGTTTCTCGGTAAGAGAACAACCGGGGGAAATAAGAGAGCGCAAGAGACTCCGCAATTTACACAGGTAGGTAATGCTGTACCTCCATTATTAGCAAAAGCTATCGCAGATGAAGTTTATAAAGCTTGTAGTAAAACAAACAAAAAGCTATCTAATGAAAATATTTGAGGAGTCTAAGCGACTCCTCATCTTTTATATTAAATCAACTTTTTCCATACTACCAAATAAAAGTGATCTCATCTTATTTTTAATACGCCATGCGTTCCCATGATTTTTTCCAGAATACGGTCCACTCGGTGTTGTATAGCCTCTCCAATCATAAGTAACAGCTCCTGACTGAATCAATGATAAAAACGTTGAAAATTGAGGAGAACGAGACACCTCTGCTGATTCATATTTAAAAGCAGCAGTTTCTCCAATCATTTTAGTTTTTACATCTAACCATATTGTTGTTTTATGTTTTTTATGAAGTTCTTTTTCTAATTCATCAAATGTCCAAAATGCTGTGACTTCGAATTTTCCAATATGATTCACTTTTTTTAATTCAATTATTCTATCTTCCTCATTAACGTATAAAAAGAATCCAAATGAATTTTGCGGTACCTTCTCTGAACCGATTGTTATATACAAACTTTTATGCTCAGGATGTTTATCTGATTCATAACCATATAATCTAGCAAAAACAGATACTCTACTTCTATCTTTAGGTTCATAACTAGCTACTGGTGTTCCTTCAAATCGAGGTCTCAAGGTAAATAAAGTATCCATTGTTTTTGAAGTTTTCGATTTAATTTCAATCAAGCCTTCAAAATCAGCTTCTTGACTGTTATTAGCTTTAATTCCCAAAAGTTTCTCGAGTGTATCTCCTGCATCTCTGGGAGAAGGTTTCCCAGTTCTAAATTCATTTATATGATACCCAAATTTTGCAATATCACGAACCTTAGAAATCAGTCTTGCTAGAGCTTCATTAATAATATTGATGCCGAATACTTCTCCAAGAATCTCATTAGTAGGAGTATTACGTGTTACATTAAGCACGACTAAATGTTGATTGACAATAGTCATGTATAATAGATCTCCTTCCCTTATCAATCCAGATTTCACTATATCGCTAATCCCGTAAATCGAAAATCGCCGATCTCCCCGTTTATTATTCACACGATAAAAATTCATAATGTGCTCCTGAGTCCAGTCATTAAAAAGGAAACTCGCACTTAATTTGATTCCATTCTTTCCTCCGAAAATTAATTTTTCATAATCTACTAAATTTTTTTTATATAACATATCGCGAAAAATTGCATTGGCATCAGTATTATTCTTCTCCAGCATAGTAGACGTCAAACGTATTAAAGAATATTCCCAGTCATTGTATTTATGAATTTCATTAATGACTTCCAGTTCATCAACATAAGGTGTAAAAATCATCCTTCTTATCCTCCTCTTGTAAATAATTCACTAATACTCATCTGAGTTACTCTAGAAATAGCTTCAATTGTTAACAATTTCGGATTTGTCTCATAACCTGACAAAATCTTACTGATTGTTGATTCGCTCAAATCTGGATAAATACTCACCGCATTATGTCTTTTACCATTAATAGATTTACTAAAATTCCCTCTTAGTATCTGCAAATACTCATCTTGAGAAAGGTCTGTATCTTGAGACCAATCCATGTTTTCACTTCTTACAAATAAATCTAATAGTTTAACGTCAAGAGAGTTAGCTATTGAGTAGAGTGTAGAAAGTCTGGGATTATAATCTATTGTTTTCAAATTTAATATGTCAGACAGAGTTCGTTCAGAAATATGAGACTTCTCTGAAAGCTTCGAAGTGCTTATACCTCTTTGATTCATTATGAAATAGATATTCTGTTTAATATAAGTCTCCATAATCATCCTCCCAATTCCATATCTTCTAAATTAGAATACTTTATAAAACCAGCATTTTATTTCTTACACTTCATTTTTCAATGGTTTTTCAAAGAGAATATCTCTGACTTAAGGCGAACAAGCAAAAAAACATCTAGGATCGATGGCGAAGCCAAATCGATTCTAGATGTTTTTTGTGTTAGCCCCGGGTGTTTATGGCAGAATAAAAGTACACACATGATAAACCTTTAAATACATTCAATAAAACTATATTTAGTATAAAAATAAACATATAAATTATTTTCCAATTGAGTTTCAATTTTCTAGGATATACAACCTCTATCCATTCATTTTTTATAAACATCCTACATCCCCTTCTTTCTATAGTGTTAACACAAATATACATATTGTTTTCTAAAAAAATATTTAAGTCGCTAAACCTAAATATTTTTTCCTTCAATTTTAGAATGGTATTCTGCAAATACTACTAACTTTATTACATAACTAAGTCTTATTAATCTTTTGCCTGATTCTTTAGAACGCCAAGTATCTTGGTAAGTTTCCAACCCACTTAAAATTTCATCATCTATATATAATCTTGGCGTAACTGTTGTTTCCTCTGAATAGTCTACTTCCGATAACTTTCTTTTCATTAGTTTTTGGATTTTACTCCAATCTTCCAGATAATAATGTTTCGTATTTCTATATGCTTGTTCTATTACACTACCACTTGTTACTTTCAAAATTACATTACAAGATACTCCATTTAAAACTTCAGAATTAATACTAAATAAATCTTCTTCTAATTTTGAAATAATCCCATTATTTATTTCTTCTCTTAACTCTAATTCTTTGATATTGATTAGTTCATCAATCCATAATTTAGTTTCATACGCTAGACGAACTGTTTTATTTACTCTTGCCAAAATTAATTCTCCAATCTATTTTCTTTATTCCATAGCTCCTCTGCACTTTTTGGCCATTCACTAGTTTCTTTATTATTCAATTTTCCTTTTAGATACTTACCTCTCTCCTCAATACTTCTATTAACTCTAAAAAGAAATTGTTCGATCTGATATGGTTTTGTTATTAATACTGAACTAGTGTATTTTGCAAGGCTTTTATACATAAAATTGCAGAGAAAAACTACACAGCGCTGCATCCTGAAATGATTCTTTGATTAGTTTGATTTTGATAGAGCATTTTTTAATCGGAAGCTCTCACCGGTGAAGCTTAGAATGTGTGCATGATGAATCAGACGATCCACCAATGCCGCTGTTAATCGAGGATCAATGAAAATCTTATTCCATTGACTGAACTCTAAATTACTAGTTAAAATGACGCTTTTTGTCTCATACCAATCACTGATTAATTGGAAAAGCAGCTCAGCTCCTTCCTTAGTAAAAGGGACATACCCCATTTCATCAAGAAT
>NZ_JBHUMO010000038.1:0-4416 GCF_042685105.1 Enterococcus camelliae
TCTGAAGAAATTTTGCCACCATCGTTGGCAAGTGTAATATTTTTATTGAAAGTTAGTTGTTTGTGTTGTAAAGTCGACATATGGGCACTCCTTGCTTGTATTGTAACGTTTTGGTCGACTTAACAATACCATAAGGAGTGCCCTTTTTTACACCCAAAGGGTGAAAAAAATAATTTGCAAAAACTGTTCAAGCAGAAGGGTTTACAAGGGTTACTGTTAAATACTGTGGATTATTCAGGTTGAGATTTGCTGATAAAAAAGATTTGCGTTCCTCCTATTTTTGTTACAAAATGTAGCTAGCGTAAAAGGAGGAATGCTTTTTTGAAATTACAAACAAAAAATACTTGGATCTTGATAACCGTCTGTGTGTTCACATTTATGTCTGTTCTAGATTCTAGTATTGTTAACATTGCTTTGCCAACGATTAGTAGAGAGTTGTCCATTTCGTTGACCCATAGTGAGTGGATTGTGTCTAGTTATTTACTGGTGATTTGCTGTAGTCTGTTGCTTTTCGGTAAATTGGGTGATACTTTTGGTAAAGCCAAAATTTTTAAAATGGGTGGCATTCTTTTTATTATTGGTTCAGCATTATGTGGCTTTAGCACGAATTTAGTGATGTTGGTAATCGCTCGTATTATCCAAGCCATTGGTTCAGGGATGACAATGAGTAATAATAACGGGATTATTACTGAAACATTTCCCCCAAACCAACGTGGAAGAGCGCTTGGAATGGTGGGGGCGTTTGTGTCACTAGGTGCAATTACAGGGCCAGGCTTGGGCGGTTTGCTTTTGGCTCAATTTTCGTGGAGTTCTATTTTCCTAGTAAATGTACCAATTGGTATACTGGGTGTGTTATTA
This sequence comes from Enterococcus camelliae, assembly GCF_042685105.1. Lineage (NCBI taxonomy): Bacteria > Bacillati > Bacillota > Bacilli > Lactobacillales > Enterococcaceae > Enterococcus > Enterococcus camelliae. The sequence goes on from NZ_JBHUMO010000038.1 coordinate 859, forward strand.
GGTTATCGTGTTTTACCGGTGCACAAACGTAAGATGGGAGAAACAATCGATTATCTTGGGTTCTTTTTATTGTCGGTAACCATTTTATCAATGTATGCATGTATTCAATTTGTTCAAACTGGAATGATTCTTCAGCTTCAAGTATTCCTTTTGTTTTTCCTTTTTCTGGGAAGTTTTCTGCTATTTGTATACTGGGAAAAGAAAGTGGCGAAACCACTTCTACAACTGGAACTTTTTCGAACGAAAATTTTTTCTGAGAGTTTATTGAGTGCATTTTTAGTCTTTATTTCAGCATTCTTTTATACAATGATTATGCCTTTTTATTTACAGGATATTAAAGGCTACTCACCAAGAAACGCTGGATTGATTATGATGGTGTTCCCAATCGTTCAAGTCATATTAGCGCCAGTTGCTGGGTATCTTGCAGATCGGTACAATAAACGTTATTTGACAATAGTGGGTTTATTTTTACTAACACTTGGTCAAATTAGTTATTTTGCTTGGCATTTGGATACAACATTGGCCGTTATTATTCCCTCAATCATTTTATCCTCCGTGGGGAATTCTCTTTTCCAAGCACCCAATAATACGGTTATTATGAATGCAGTTGATTCAAAATTTTTAGGTATTGCTGGGGCATTAAACGCATTAGCACGTAATCTGGGAATGGTCCTGGGTGTTGCATTATCAACCTTGATATTGACGGTTTCCATTACGAAGATGAATGGACATGCGGTCAGTAGCTTAACCGCAAACCCAGGTTACTTCGTTCAAGGGATGCACCTTGCGTTTGGCTTTTCCGCCGTTCTTTGTAGCATTGCTTTCTTGTTAACGTTGTTTGCGGTTCGTAAGAAGAAAAAAGAATAAAAAACTGAAGGAACACGTGTGCTACGCATTGAGAATTGTTTGAACAGCAATTTTCAATGTGGAAGCATCGAAGTGACCTTCAGTTTTTTTATGATTCTGTTTCTTCTGTCGTATAGTAATAAATAATTGCGCATAATAGTGAAGTGGATGGTTTTAGTGTTTTTTGATCGTAATAGGCTGAAAAACGCAAATCATCTTTATATAAATCAGCCATGGCACGATGATAGCCGACCGAGTAACTCGATGTCGCTAACGTCAGCCATTTTTTATGAGAGAGAAAAACTTGCTTAGCTTTGGAGCCAGTAATATCAGCATCTGGCTGTAGCAACAATTCATTTAATTGATGAATGAGCTCTTGTTCCGTATGAAGTAGTAACTGGTAAGTTTCAGCTGATAAATTTTGCCAATACAGGTTTGTTTGTTGGACAGCTTCTGGTTGGTAGGTACGTAATAGCTCTTCTCCATAAAGTGCATCATTATTTGCTATCAGAGTTTTTTTCATCTGTTCAAATTTGTCGTCATTTGTCATTGTCTGTTCTCCTTTCAATTGAGCAATCATTTCGTTTGCTAGCAGCAATTGTTGTTTATTTTGTTGCATTCGTTGCTGAATTTTGTGGGCGTGATGAGTGAATAAGTCAATACGCGTTCGGCTATCAACAAGGAGTGCCACTTTAATTTCTTGTAGAGAAAATCCCAAATATTTGTACAATAAAATTTCTTGTAATTTGGTGACCTCTTGATCGCCATAGAGACGGTACCCATTTTCTTTTATTGTTTTCGGGTGCAACAAACCGATTTGATCATAATAGCGAAGTGCTCGTTTGCTAACGCCACTTTTCTGTGACATTTCGTGAATAGAATACATCTGAATGCCTCCTTTCTTGATTCAAAGTATAAAGGATGACGTTGGGGAAAGGTCAAGATATAAAAAAAGTTTATCTAAAGACGAATAAAATGTCTTTAGATAAACGAAGTAAAAAGCATTATCCAATAAAATTATCATTTACGACAGCTAGTTTTATCAGTTGCAGTTCGTGATCAGCAATCTCTTGCTCATGTGTCAAAAAATTGGTTGTTTCTTGCATCGAATTCAGCCGATTTGTTAAGTCGTCCATTTTTTTAAGAAGTTCTTGCAATGTAAAAAGAATTTTTTCATCTGTATTCATCTTTTTTTCCTCATTTCCAATGACTATTTTGCATCCAAATCTTTGCTGGGCATTAAATTAATTTCCATTTTTTCTTCAAAATTTTTGGCTTTGTAGAAGACACGGTACAGCACGGTTACAGCAATTGGAATGATGCCACAGAAAATGTAAATACCGCGATAGTCTAAAATCGAATGCAAAGCACCTAATGAATAGGGGCCAACACCAAGGCCTAAATCGAGACCGATAAAGTACGTGGACAACGCAACCCCAATTCGATTTTGATCAACTGTTTTTAAGCAGACAGCTTGACCATTCGACATAAATGTTCCATATCCCAACCCAACAAGTGCACCTGCTACGAGAAGTGTTGCACTATTAAAAGTAACACTCAATAAAAACAAGCCTAGTGATAAAAAGATAAAACTTGGATACATGACAGAGTCAGGACCTTTGACATCAAATAAGCGACCGGTCATTGGACGAGTAAAAGTGACCGACAAGGCGTAGACAACAAAGAAAAATGCTCCGGCTGATTCTAAACCTAGTTGACTAGCATAAATTGATAGAAATGCGAGAACACTCGAATAGGCCAAACCAATTAAAAAGCCAATCGATGAAATAAAGGCCACTTTTTTTTCAATAAAACTATCTAAGGACCATTTTTCAAGTGAGGCACGATGTTCAGCAGTTAATTCAATATTTTTTACAGGGAATAAGAAACAAGCAACGCCAGTTAAAAATGATAGAATTGTAGCTAAGACAATAATAAACGTAAAACCGAAAGAAGGCAGTAACAGCATGCCGATAAATGGTCCAGCTGCTGCAGCCAAGCTTGTACTTAAGCCGTAATAATTAATTCCTTCCCCATTCTTAGCTGCTGGGATGTACGCAGTCACGATTGCATTTGCTGCTGTGGAGACCATTCCGTAGGCAAAACCATTGAGAAAACGGACGGTATCTAAAATGATTATATTTGTCGCTAAGAGATAAGATGCGGTCGTAACAACATAGAGTACTGCACCTAATCTAAGGATGAGGCGACGACCACGTAGTTCTAAAATTTTCCCGATATATAGACGGGCAATTAGCGTACCAATAATATAAATACCTGCTGCAAAACCAGCTTGAGCTGTGGAAGCACCTAATTCTTGGGATGCATATTTTGCTGTGATGACCACAAAACAATAATAGATGAGGAAAACGATAAAATTAATCAATGTAATGGTAATAAATCCTTTGTTAAAAAGTTTGTCTTCCGAATGTTCCTTCATGTTCCTGCCTCTTTCTTTTTTCTATTTAGTGCTAAACGAATGGAACAAAAAATTTGCAAAACTCGTTAGTGGAAATAATATACTGAAAATTTCTGAAATAAAAATGCTATTATGTAATTATAAAAAGATAGTTTCTTTTTGAAAAAACATAATATATTGACATTTGTTCACTAGTGTTGCATTAAAAAATTTTTTTATTCCATGAAACAAAAAAATCCTTTATACTAGCACTTGGATGACTTATCCAAGACCAATAAAAAGGACCACAACAT
>NZ_JBHUMO010000039.1:0-17669 GCF_042685105.1 Enterococcus camelliae
TTGAAATCTGGACAAGATCAAGTACTGCTAACGTTGACTGAACGAAAAACACGGTTTGAAATCATTCAAAAAATTGAAGGGAAAAATGCCTTGGCGGTTCAATCAGGCATTGAGACTCTTCAAGAGCAATTTGGACAGTTCTTTAAGGATATAGTTAAAACAATTACTTCTGATAATGGCGTTGAGTTCTCAACATTATCCACGTGTCTTGACGGCATCGTTGATGTCTATTTTACGCACCCTTATTCTTCATGGGAACGTGGAACCAACGAAAGACACAATGGGTTGATTCGGCGCTTTATCCCGAAAGGGAGCACGATGCGCCACGTCTCTCGTGTGCATATGAAACGTATTGAAAATTGGATGAATCAATTACCAAGGAAAGTCTTAGGCTATAAAACACCAAGGCAAGCTTTCCTTGACGAAATCGCTAGTCTGTTAGCTGATTGACATCGAGCCTCTCGCGGTGTGTTCACTGTCTGGGAAGCCTGGCATGAGCCAGCCTGTCCAGTTCAGACTAACACACCACGCTCAATGTCAATCAGCACGAAGCTTTATCAATAACATGCTTTATTTCGCTAGGTGGCTAACTTGTACTTGCAATTTGTCTTGGGATAACTTACGTTTAAATAGTTAGAATAAACAAAATATTTATCGATCTGTTATAGTTTGCTTTGTAACAAAACCAAATTTTACTAGCGCAGTTACGATTATAAAAAAAGGACGAGGAATACATGCTTAATAGAAGAATGCCGGCTAGAATTTCAAGTCGTGGCAGAGATATTGCTGCTGCGGGGAATGTATCGATTCAAGAGTTCGATTCGATTTTCAATGTATTTCGTGCAGAAGTTCAAGGAACAGAACTTTATGATGTAATGGTTAGTGCAGTTGATCCGGAGTTGGACGTGTGCGATTGCCCGTATTTTTCTGAAAAATATTATTGTAAACATATTGCTGCGGTAGTGACAGTAATCAATCAGAACCCAAATTATCTCAAGTTGGCTGAAGAAGCTAAATTGGCTGAACTTGAAATAGCTAAAATAGAAAACTACGAACCGTCAGCTTTATTTCAACAGCCAAATAGTAAATCTTCCAGCCCAGTCGTATTGAATAGTACGGCCCGTCGTTTTATTAGTCAATTAGATCTTCCAAATCCAAATTATTTTCAACCTTTAAAAGAAATTGATTCGCAGTTTTTGCGGGTGGTTTACGAGCTACGTTTGAAAGAAAAAACCCATAGTTACTATGAGGACGAGTATTCTTTCGATTTGAGATTGCGAATTGGGGTTGAAGGGCAGGACAAGTCTTATCAAATTCCGGATATTCATTCTTTTTTTAAGAGCTATCAAAACAATGAGGTATATCAGACAAGAGGCAAGGCTCGTTACTTGATGGCACCAGAATTCTTTAGTGAAGATGATCAAAAGTTACTGGATGTGCTCATCGATTTAGCAGCTCACGATTCAACACCAACCGACTATTATTATAGTAGCAACAACAATAAAGGAATTATTTCTTTCGACTTTAAGGAATTAAGGGCTTTTATTCAAGCTTTCCAGGAAACTGAATGGACAAAGTTAGATTACTTTTGTAATCAAAAAACCTATCAAACGATTGAAGCTCGGCAGTTTTCTCCAGAAGATTCAATGTTTAAAGCAATAGTTACTGAGATGGGTGAATCCCTATCTTTACACATAGTAAGTGATTTCTATCTCATGATTGATTCAATGGCAGGTGCTATTATTATCCGAGATAATATTATTTATTTTGTTACGAATGTTCAGTTGGAACTGATTGGAAAAATCGTGAACGTGTACAATCAAAATAAAAGTAAAAAAGATGGAATTTTATTTTCTAGAACTGAGGATCGCTTGTTGCAACAGTTCTTGCAACATTTTGAACAAATTGGAACAGTGGAGCTGCCAGAAGAATTCGAATTTTTTGATATGACACCTGATTTTGCATTGGATGTTCAAAATCATACTTTACAATTGAAACTGGGCTATCATTATCAAGATAAATTGATTGCTTCTGAAGATAAAAATCAGCTTCAGCAAGTGACCTCGCGAATTGTGGAAAAAGAACAACAAGCTCAACTTTACGTTGAAAGTTTAGGATTTGAATATCAAAAAGGTCTTTGGGAAAAAGAGTTTCAAGATGCTTCGGAAATTTATCGATTCTTTACCTATGAAAAGCCGAATCTTGAGAAGAATGGTCAGTTGCATTTGACTGAGGAATTAAAGTCAAAATTACAAGAAAAACCGGAGCTACAATCAAATGTAGTTGTGAGTGAGCGTCACGGAATCTTGAGTATGTCCTTTTCAATCGAGGGTATTGATGAAGACGAGATTGAATATTTCTTGAAAAAAATTGATATTTCACGCCCTTATTTAGAACAACCAGATGGCACGCTTCTCTTGTTAAATGAAGACTTGAGAAAACTCGCAATTTCATTACAAAAGTTGCGTCAACAAGCTAAAATCAAACGCAATCAGTTGGAAATGTCGGCGTCGCAAGCATTAAATGTCAAGCGCATTTTAAAAGATGCGACATTTGAGGAAGAATTTAAACAGTTAATCCAGCACCTTGCGCATCCAGAATCGTTTGAATATGCGGAATACCAAGACATTCAAGCTGAGTTGCGTCCTTATCAAAAATCTGGTATTCAGTGGTTAGAGATGCTGCACCATTATCATTTTGGGGGGATTTTGGCAGATGAAATGGGACTCGGGAAAACATTGCAACTGATTACTTTTTTAAGCAATCATGTTGAAAAAGAACCACATTTGGTCGTTGCCCCGACTTCTTTGATTTATAATTGGCAACAAGAATGTTTGAAATTTGTTCCACATTTATCAGTCGAAGTGATTGAGGGAACTAAGGCGAAACGGATGAAAACAATCCGAGAAAGTAAAGCAGATATCTTGATTACAAGTTATAATAGCTTCCGCTTGGACAATCGTGAATACGAAGCAAAATCTTTGAACTATTTAGTGTTGGATGAGGCGCAGGCGATTAAAAATTCTCAAACAAAGACCAATCAAAGTTTACGAGAAATTCAGCCAAAAGGTGTTTTTGCTTTGTCGGGCACTCCAATTGAAAATCGGGTGGAGGAATTATGGGCGATTTTTGAGATTGTCTTGCCGGGGCTTTTGCCTAAAAAAGCTGAGTTCTCAAAGTTAACTCCTACGGAAATTGCGTTGCGAGTGAAGCCATTTATTTTACGGCGTGAAAAGAAAGATGTCTTGACAGAAATTCCAGATAAAGTGGAAATGAATCTTTATAATGAATTAACTGCGCAACAAAAAAATGTTTATTTAGCACAGCTAAAGCAGATGCAAGTTCAAGTCAAAGGTTTAACTAAAGATAGTTTTGTTAAAAATAAGTTAGAAATTTTAGCGGGATTAACACGACTACGTCAAATTTGTGACACTCCAGCCTTGTATATTGATGATTATGAAGGTGGTTCAGGCAAACTTGAGCAATTGCAGGAAATTTTGAGTCAAGCGCAAGAAAATCATCGTCATGTATTAATTTTTTCTCAATTTACTAGCATGCTAGATGAGATTGGTCAGATGCTTAATCGAAATCAAATGTCGTATTTGCTTTTGAAAGGTGACACGAAGCCAAAAGAGCGGATTAAATTAGTCAATCAATTCAATCAAGGTGAGAAAAACATCTTTTTAATTTCGTTGAAAGCTGGTGGTACCGGCTTGAACTTGACCACCGCCGATATGGTAATTTTGGTTGACTTGTGGTGGAACCCAGCTGTTGAAGACCAAGCGACGGCTCGAGCGCATCGTTTGGGTCAAAAGAAAACGGTCGATGTGATTCGTTTGATTACCAAGGGAACGATAGAAGAGAAAATCGACAAGTTGCAAAAAAGCAAACGCAATCTGGTCGATCAAATTCTAATAGGTACCGATCAAAAGAGTACTCTGACCGAAGAAGAAATTCGATTGATACTTGGAATTTCGTAAGGTGGGCAATTGTTAGATAAGCTTAGCGATTAATATGAACAAATGATAAGAATACAAAAAGAGGAGCTCAAAGCGGGCTTCTCTTTTTGCATTGGTACGGTTCAATTGATTTGAAAGATAAAGAGAAGATGTTGAACAGTACTAAGCAAGCAAAGCAAATATAATCATTCTGCATGAAGTAAGACGAAGAGCCGATTATTTTTTGTTCGGAAACATAAGATAAAAAAGATTTCAAAAATTTTGACAGAAGCTAACCTCGATAAGTGGGATGTAGTTCACCAATCGGTATTAGTAAATTTTTTAAGCAATCTTTATTCATATGAATAGAAACTTTGGGTCAAGCAGCATTTTTCGTTGCCTGACCTTTTTTTCACAACAAAAACAGCTCAATGCAATTCATGACAATTGTCATAGAAAAGTTATGTTAATTGGGACTTATTGGATTCTGAAAAATCTCTTACACTAAGAATATCAAGGTTAGTTAAGGAGAAATTTTTATGAATCAAACCGTCATTGAAGCTAAAAAAATTACCAAAACGTTTAAAGAAAAACGAATTTTTGAAAAGCTTGATTTTGCAGTCAAAAAAGGTGAGATCGTTGCTTTAGTAGGAGAAAATGGTGCTGGAAAATCAACACTAATCAATGTGTTGACACAGCTAATCCCCAAGGACCAAGGTGAAATTCATTATTTTAACCAAGAAAAATCACTCTTGATTGATCGTGAACGGATTGCTGTCATGACACAAGAAACAGCCAAGCTAAAAAAAATTCGGGTGTCAGAAATCATTCAATTGGTTCGAAGTTTCAGCAAACATCCATTACCTTATGATCAATTATTGCATTATCCTGATTTAAAGGAGCATGAACAATCATATATGGAGAAACTATCTGGTGGGCAACAAAAACGGCTAGGATTCGCGTTGGCTATCGCTAGCAACCCAGGCGTCATTTTTTTAGATGAACCTACAGCAGGTATGGATAGTTATAGCCGCTTAAAATTTTGGCAGACGATTGCCTTGCTCAAAAAGGAAGGAAAGACGTTTATTGTAACCTCGCACTATTTGGAAGAACTGGAAACAGTCGCTGATCGTATTATGATTTTAGTAAAAGGGAAATTCGTTTTTAATGGTTCAATGGATGAACTGCGTCAAAATCGCGGGGTGAGTGAAATCCAGTTTTATTTTGATGATTTAAAGGATAAAACGTACTGGTTGTCCATTCCGGGTGTTGAATCAGTGACAATAATCAATCAAAAAATCAAATTGATTACGGATGATGTGGCACTATTTTTAACTGCAATGCAAGGTCAGTTTGAGCAATTAAAACTATTAACCATTCAACCCAATTCATTAGAATCTTTATTCGATCACATCCAGGAGGAACATCAAGCATGAAGCAACTAATCTTTCAAACCAAACTAAATACTTTGCGTCTGTTTGTTCGAAACAAACGCTTCTTAATCATCAGTTTATTGATTCCAATCTTTTTTTATCTTTTGTTTACCAAAGTGATGAATGTGGGGTTGGCAGGGGCTGATTTGGTTGCCTGGAAAGCCGACTATCTCGTCAGCATGATGACATATGGCATTTTAATGGATTCAGTGATGATGATTTCGAGTACACTTGTCAGTGATCGTGAAAATGGCTTTGATCAGTTGATTACGCTAAGCCCGTTACCAAAAAGTCGTTACTATGCGAGTGTGATACTCAGTTTTTTTGGCTTATTCGAATTATCTATTATCAGCTTATTGGTTGTAGGGTATTATATAAATAGCGTTACGTATTCCATCTTGGAGTTTCTTTCATTTCTAATCGCGTTACCGCTCACAGCCTTGCCTTTAATTATGATTGGTATTTTGCTTTCTTTGGCAGGGAGTTCCAATACAGTCTCAGGTTTGGCAAATTTGCTTGTTTTTCCTTTGGCTATTGTTAGTGGACTGTGGTGGCCAATCGATAGTTTGCCTAATTGGATTCAGTCAATCGGTAAATGGATGCCAACGTATTTTATGAGCAATGTGATGAAAACTCTTTACCATCATCATAAATTAGACCTTCAGAGTAGTCTGGGATTAATTCTGTGGTTTAGTCTACTAAGTCTTTGTTTAGGTATCATTCTTCATTTCAAACGACAGAAAGGATATCAGCTAGTATGAAGAAGTTTTTAGAGGAAGAAATACTGTTTCCTAAAAAAATAGGATGGATTCCTTATTTTTGGCTCATTTTTTTGATACCTGTTCTTTCTGACTTGGTCACTATGCCCCTAAAAAAACAGGTAATCATTCTTTTTCTTTTGCTACTTTTTTTGAAAGCCTATCGAGAAGGATATGAATCAAATAAGTGGGCTATCTGGTACGTGATTATTCAACTAAGTATTAGCGTGAGTTATCAATTTTTGGGTATGACTGGCCTATTTATTTTTACGGCATGGCAGATTGGCTTTCTGTCGCTACGTCGTGATCGCTTTTATTTGTTTTTAGGTGTATATTATGCGTTTTGTTTCATTAACATCGTTAGTACGACTCTGTGGCTTGTGCAAGGAGATGCGCAAAGTATCGGTAGCTTACTAATTGTTTTGCTGTTTGCTATTTTTTCACCATTAGTTTCTCGGTCAATGAATGAATCCATCTACCGAACAACGCAACTCAATCGTGAAAACAAACGCTTGGAAGCATTGATTCGCAAAGAGGAACGTGAACGGATTGCTCGCGATTTACACGACAATCTCGGACAGTCTTTTTCAATTATTACGTTGAAAACAGAGTTGGCTCAAAAGTTATTGGCAAAGCAACCTGAAAAAGTTTCGCAGGAATTGACCGAAATCGCGCAAATTTCTCGAAATAATTTACAGCTTGTTCGACAAATAGTGAATGGTTTAGAAAATCGTTCAATTGCAAAGGCGCTACTGGAAGAAGAAAAACTTTTATCTGCTGCGAGTATTTATCTTAGTACGGAAGGGGAAGAGATTGCTGAAAATTGGCCTATTGAACTTCAAACTATTTTTGCCTCGTGTATCAAAGAGGCGTTTACCAATATTATCCGTCATAGTAAAGCACAATTCGTCCAATGCGTGTTTCGTCAATCCAATCAGTATTATGAACTGTCCATTCATGACAATGGAATTGGCTTTCTGACAATTGATCCAACGTCACATGGATTAAGTGGGATGATGGCTAGGATGAAAGAAAAAAATGGGATATTCGACATAATAAATGGGGATGGGACCAAATTGCACTTTAAAATTCCTTTAGAGGAGGAGCGAGAACGATGACGACTCTGTTTTTAGCAGAAGATCAAACCATGTTAAATACAACCTTGACCACCATTTTAAACTTGGAAGATGACTTTGATGTGATTGCGAGTGCGGCAGATGGCAAAGAAGCACTCGATAAAATTAGAAAACTGCAACCAGAAGTCGTTATTCTTGATATTGAAATGCCACGATTAACTGGGCTTGAAGTTGCCAAAGAGATTCGTTCTGCGGGCTTGCCCATAAAAATTATCATATTAACAACTTTTGCCAGAGAATGCTACTTTCAAGAAGCAGTCGAATACAACGTGGATGCCTATCTGTTAAAAGATAGTCCAAGTGATTATTTGGTAGCAAGTATACGCCAAGTTCTTATTGGAAATAGAGTGTTTTCACCGGAACTGGTCACGACTGTTTTACGAGCGGAAAAAAATCCATTAACTAAAAGAGAAATGAGTGTATTAGCGGGGCTTCAAACAGGTGCTTCAACAGCGAAAATGGCTGAAGAGCTTTTTTTATCTGAGGGAACGTTACGCAATTACATTTCATCTATTTTAAGTAAAACAGGGACCCATTCTCGAATCGAAGCAATTAACATTGCTAAGAAAAATGGCTGGATTGCCTAACCTAAGTATCAATTGATGCTTAGGTTTTTTTTCATTTTGAAGAGTTAGCTTACAAAAATAGCTAATATAAAAAAACAGCCTCACGTTATAATGAGAGCTGTTTTTCATAAGAGTGGTTCTCCTTAAGAGACCGTTGGGGTGTCGGACTGATAAAGACTATGCAAAGCATGTGCCACCGTTTTGTGTTGTTGACTTTCTGTTTGGTCCCACAGGTGATGCATATAATGCGCAACATCTGGTTGTAAGGAGGTGTAAATAATCGACGTTCCGTTCATAGAAGCTTGTCGCTGAAATTCATCAAAGACAGCAAGCGCAGTGACATCAATATGGGGAACTCCCCGCATCGAAAAAATCACGCCTTCGTGTTCGGTAAGTTGGTGTAGTGTTTGTTTCAATTTTTCTGCGGACATGAAAAAGAGTGGCCCGCTGATATAGACGACTGTCCAATTTGTTAATTTTTCATTTTCGGGAAGGTTCATTCGTTCCCAATCAATTCGTTCCAAAGAAATGGTGATGGCGGCACTTTTAATTAAGAAAAAGATACTTCCGCCGATAATGCCAATCACAATCGCGATACTCAAATCAAAAATAACGGTAGAAACCATTGTTAAAAAGAATAGCGTAAGAGAGACCCAGTAATGTTTGGTAAAAAATTCTTTGATGGTTAACCATTCATTCATTCGCCATGCGGTGACAATCAAGACACCAGCTAAGGCAGGCATTGGAATTTGAGACATGACTGGAGCTAAAATCATCATTGATAGAAAGAGAACTAAGGCATGAATCATGCCAGCTAGTCTGGTTTGAGCACCTGATTTGATAGCAACACTGGTTCGGGCGATGGCCGCTGTTGCAGGAATCCCTCCGAAAAAAGGGATAATTAGATTGCCGATACCTTGAGCGATAAGCTCCTGATTGCTGTCTAATGATTTGTTGGCCATTCTTCCTGCAGAGGCTCCGCACAGTAAGCTTTCTACCATTCCAAGTAAGGCAATGCTAATTGCAGGGACGGCAACAGCTTGTAAAGAGGCAATTGATAGTTGATTGACAGCTAAACGATGGTCACTGATTAGCGTTGTTGGGATGGTACCAACTGTCCCCACTGGTAAATGGAACAATAGCATGCAGATAGTAGCAATAATAATGACAAATAGCGAGCTAGGTAATAGTGCAGCCAACCTTTTCGGATACAATAGCATCACAAGAATGACGATGCCCCCCATTGTAACGGCGGTCCAATTAATAGCAAAGCCAAGTGTAGTATAGCTGTGAAGTTTTTCTAGTGCATTGGCTCCTTTCGAGTGAGTGCCAAAAAGATTATCGATTTGGCCAAGAGCAATGATAATCGCAATGCCAGATGTGAATCCGGTAATAACGGGAGCTGGAATAAAGGAAGTCAACATTCCGAGTTTGAAGATTCCAGCAAAAAGTAAAAAAATACCTGCTAAAAAGGTTGCAAGTAAGACCCCTTGAATGCCTTGAGTTGCGGAGATTGACATTAATATTGCTGCCATCGCTCCCGTGGGCCCCGAAATTTGATAGAATCCACCTGATAACCCACCAATAATCAATCCGGCTATTATGGCTGTAATTAAACCTGCTGAGGCATCCACACCACTTGATACACCAAACGCAATGGCAAGAGGTAGGGCCACCGCTGCTACCGTTAGACCAGATAGCAGATCTTTAAAAAATTTTTCGCGATTGTAAGACTGAAATTCTGATTTTAATAGTTGGAAATAAGATGAATGCACACTAAGACTCCTCTGTAATTAAATTTGACAAAATCAACTATAGCATAGTTTTTTGTTCAAGTGAATGAGTGATCAAGTGTGAAAGAGTTTTAAAAAAGTTTTAAGGTCATTTGGTTTTAGCACTTTTCCTTTGCTTGGGTGAATTTGATTTGTTTTTTTAGTTGCCTTACAATCCTCAATTAAAATGTAGTTAGGTTGAAATTGCCAGTTTGGAATGAATTCGTATCGAATCGATCTGTTCAATGTGCGTTCGGCTATTTTGACCATCTCAAGACATGTTTTGAGTTCGTCGCATGGTAGATGACAGATTTGACCATAAGTACCTTGCGTATTGCTCAGTAATGCCAATGCTTGATTAGTATCAGGTGTCCAAATCAAAGTTCGTAGCCGCATCTTTACTGCGGTGACAACTTGATTCGTTTCCTGCATTCTTTGAAGATTACGACCAACCAAACGGATTTCTTTTGTGTAGATTTTAAAGAGTTCGTTAGCGTGTTCCTGGCCAATTCATCCAGTACTATCTAAAATGTCTTTGCTTTATCAAACGGAATGGATGGCAAATTTTTTGACGGCGTAGACCCATGGATTCGTCATGACAATGTGGCAATCATCAATTGTACAGATGGCATGCGACCAGTTGTTTTCAAAATTGAACGAACAGATGAAGATGTGACGGAGCAATGAGGAGAATAAAAAATCTTCATAGATAAAAAAGACGACCGCTCTGACAAATGAAAAATGAGGATGATTCACGGGGACAAACTACTTTCAGTGGTTTCGATGAATCAAGCATAAACTGTCCAGCCCATTTTTCAGTTTGTCAGAGCGGTCTTTTTTGCATTTAAAAAGCCAGATAGTGATATTTTTTTAAAGAGATTATCTGATAGAATAACTATGTAAGGAGGGATGACAACCGTGAAGCATACAGTAGTTTTAGCCGTACCTCCCATTTTTTCTTGGACAGCTATTTTGGGTTATTTATCCCGAGAAGAGAATGAAGTGATGTATCGTGTAACAAATGATACAATTCGACGTGCATTTGAAGTAGAATCTGACATTTATCTCTGTGATATTACGTATTGTTCTGAACAAGGGGCAATAGAGATTGACCTTCTTAATCAGCCAGGTTGGACTGAAGAGAGTCAACAATTTATCGAAAGGTTTGTCAATGATTGGTTTGATTTAGGAACGGATTTATCGCCGTTTTATCAGATGGCTTCAGCAGATCCGCTGTTAAATGAGTTGGTCATTAAATTTACAGAGTTACGTTTGGTTGGCATGCCAGATTTTTACGAAGCGATTACTTGGGGGATTTTGGGTCAACAAATTAACTTAGGATATGCGTATACACTTAAACGAAGGTTCACTGAAAAGTATGGAAGAAGTGTTCAATATGAAGGAGAAGTGTACTGGGTGTACCCTCAGCCCGAACGAGTCGCCAGCGAGCCAAGTGAAGCGTTGTTAGATTTACGATTAACGGTCAAAAAGGCTGAATATCTTGTAGATATCTCAAAGCGAATAGCAAAAGGACAACTATCAAAAACAGCATTAAGCCAATTTGATAGTACCAAATCGGCTGAAAAGGCTATGACCAAAATAAGAGGAATTGGTCCATGGACCGCACATTATGTGTTAATGCGATGTTTACGAAAAGGGGATGCCTTTCCAGTTGCGGATGTAGGTCTTCTCAATGGAATAAAAAAATTACAGCAACTTGACGAAAAACCTAATAGGCATCAAATGGAGCAATTCAGGCATCAATGGGGAACCTGGTGTAGTTATGCAACATTTTATATATGGAGAATCTTATATTAATTAAAGGGGTGTATCAATATGTTATACAAAGGAAGTTACCAATCACCATTAGGAAAAATTGAATTATTAAGTGATGATCAAGCAATCGTCGGTTTATGGTTTGAAAATCAAAAATATTATGGTTCGGATTACGATTTAGCCGATGTAATCGTTGAAGACAATGCTGCCATTATCGCAGCAAAAGCATGGTTAGATGATTATTTTCTTGGGGAAAAGCCAGACTTAGCAACCTTGCATTTGAAACCACATGTGACAGAATTTCGTAAAAAAGTTTTGGAAGTTTTAGAAGGTGTTCCATATGGAAAAACAATCACTTATAAAGAAATTGCGGATAAACTAAATGCGCAATTTCCAGAAAAGAAAACATCTGCCCGTGCAGTTGGCGGAGCTGTTGGACATAATCCAATTTCCATCTTTATCCCATGTCATCGGGTTGTGGGAAGTGATGGGTCACTGACTGGTTATGCTGGAGGAATTGATCGTAAAATAGAGCTTCTGACTCTTGAAGGATTAAAAAAAGAAAACCTTCAACAGCTACACATCTAAACAACAGGGGAGGTGAACCAAATGATTACAGATGAAGAATGGCAAGCCATTAAAACAAATGATGCTACCTATGATTCAAAATTTCGTTATGCGGTTAAAACAACCAAAATCTTTTGTCGACCGTCCTGTCATTCACGATTGCCTAAAAGAGAAAATGTCGAAGTGTTTTATCATTTGGATGACCCTATAAATCATGGTTACCGGCCATGCAAACGATGTCGGCCAACGGATGCGTTTGTTTCAAATGAAGAATGGACGCAAGAAATTGAGACGATTTTGCAAAACAATTATCAACAAAACTTGACGTTAGAGGAATTGGCGTATCTTTCACATGGGTCCGAATCACATTTGCGTCATGTTTTTAAAAAAGTAACCAACAAAACGCCACAACAACGATTAACGGAAATTCGTTTGGATGTTGCGAAACATATGTTAGTAACGACGGATAAACCAGTCGAAAAAATTGCTATGGAGGTTGGGTTAGCCAATGTCTCCTATTTTATCCAAAGATTCAAACACTCATTCCACGAATCGCCGAAGCAATATCGAAAACAACACCAAAAAACTGGATGTTGAAAAACTATATCAGACAATGTTAGCTGCTATGGGGCCTCAAGGTTGGTGGCCAGGGGAGAGCAAACCTGAGATTATACTTGGCGCAATTTTGGTGCAGAATACAAATTGGCTGAATGTGACAAAGTCATTAGAGAATTTGAAAACCGCAACCAATTTTATTCCTGAGGCCATTTGTCAGTTGCAACGAGAAGAGTTGGAAACCCTGATTCGTCCGAGTGGATTCTATAAAAACAAAGCACGAGCAATTGAAACGGTCTTTCACTGGTTTGATCAGCAAGCATGGGATTACGAAAAAATAAAGCAAAAATACGGACGGCACCTGCGAAGTCAGTTATTGATTTCATGACATAGTTTCACTGCTGTAGCGCTTGCCACAAGCTCATGGTGAATAGCTTGGTAAATATCACTTAAACCTAATTGTTCTTTAGGCGTAACAATTCCGCCACTCAAGAAAGGAGCATGGGTGATGGAGTTGATTTCATTAAAGGTCAGCCAGTATTTTACTTTATGGCGGTATCGTTTAAAGACTGTTTCAACATAATGACTGAAAAAAACAATCATTTTTCGGCTTCGCCAACCATCGTATGTTCTTGCAAGATGCAAAGGCGTTTCGTAGTGCGAAAGCGTAACTAGTGGTTCAATACCATACTTTGCACATTCATCAAAGACACGATAGTATTTGTGTAAGCGACAAGTGGACGCAAGAATTAGTGACTGTCCAACAGGTTGCTCAAGAGAACGAAGGTATTTTACTAGCAACAGAGACGGTTCCAAGCTATCCAGTTGCATCCTATTTGAAATTTATTAGACGGTTAGAATTAAACAGTATAGATTATCTAATCATTATTGCACCAAGCGAAGTTTGGGTTCCTTTGCAGTTATATTTGATAACGCAAAGGGGATTGGATCGTCAAAAAATTGTTATTTGTTCCAAAGATCAACCGGAACAAGTGGAGCCGATTTAGCGCCACTATGAGTGACCGAGGCATTCTGATGTACTAGGTTGCATGCAAATGAATAATAAAGTGGGGAGCCTGTTCAATTTTTTGAAAGGGTTCCTCACTTTTTTTGAATATAAGAATAATTCACAAATTTGTACGAGCACAAACGTACATTCTTGCATTACCATCCAATGCTTCGTATACTTTTCAGTAGGAGGCGATAGTATGTCAGAATATCAAGTACCACGTGTTTGGAAATGGGACGGTGAAGCCAAAAGAAGTGGCAATCAACCAACAGCAGGAAGCCGTTTTGAGCAACAATTACCAGTGGGGCAAGCACCCTTACAAGTGTATTCTTTAGGAACACCAAATGGCGTAAAGATAACCATTTTATTAGAAGAATTAAAAGAAGCAGGTGTTACAGATGCAACTTATGATCTGTACAAAGTGAATATCGGTGCGGGGGATCAATTTGGCAGTGACTTCGTTAAAATTAACCCGAATTCAAAAATTCCCGCTGTGATGGATTACGCTGGAGAAAAACCGATTCGTATATTTGAATCTGCTTCTATTTTGGTTTATCTAGCTGAAAAATTTGGCGCTTTTTTACCTAAGGAGTTAGCTGAAAAAACAGAAGTCATGAATTGGTTGTTCTGGCAAACGGGAGCAGCGCCATTTGTTGGTGGCGGGTTTGGTCACTTTTTCCACTATGCGCCAACCAAGTTAGAGTATCCAATTGATCGCTATACGATGGAAACCAAACGTCAATTGGATGTGTTAGATCAACAGTTGGCTGCAAATGACTATGTAGCAGGGGCGGAGTATACAATTGCTGATATTGCTATTTGGTCTTGGTATGGTCAATTGGTTATGGATCGTTTGTATGAAGGAGCAGCTGAATTTTTAGCGGTGGAAAGTTATCCTCATGTCATCGCTTGGGCGGAAAGAATTGCTTTGCGTCCTGGTGTGAAACGCGGCTTAGCTGTGGAATATCGCGAAATTTAATAATTTTTGGCCATTGATTTAATGTATAATAACCTTTTGAAGAGTGGAGGAGACATCATTGGCAAAATTTTACGCAGTCAAAATGGGAAGACAACCAGGAATTTATCTTACTTGGTCTGAGGCAGAAAAACAGGTTAAAGGTTTTCCAAATGCAAAGTTTAAATCTTTTTCTACGAAAGAAGCGGCAGAGCACTTTTTATCAGGGGTACCTGAGCAATCGGGCCTAGCATCGGATAATGGACTTGTTGCTTATGTAGATGGTTCATTCAATCGTCAGAAGGGGCAGTACGGCTCTGGAATTGTTTTGTTAAGAGAGAATAAAGTTGTTGAGACCCTTTTGATTACTGGCAATGATTCAACGTATATTGATAGTTTCCAAATTGCTGGTGAAGTGTTTGGCTGCATTGAGGCAATCAAGTGGGCCCATACCCATGAAGAATCCCAACTTACCATCTACTATGACTATCAAGGAATTGAATCATGGGCATTGGGAGAGTGGCAAGCCAATAAACCCATTTCCAAAACTTATGTCGAGCAGTTCCGAGCATTGCGTGCGACAATTGATGTACGGTTTAAAAAGGTTAAAGCTCACACAGGGGATACGTATAATGAAATGGCCGATCAATTAGCAAAAGCAGCAGCAAATCAGTAATTTAGCAAAAAAATAGAAACAGTAAGCGAATACCGATAAGGCATATCGGATACGTTTACTGTTTTTTTATTTATACAAAAAAAGAGGTAGTTGGATAATACAACGAAAATGAGAATCTTCTCTTTTCCCTGTAACATCATGTAATACTTAACATCAAATTGTTATCTTAGCGCTATCTCGTTGTAACACCCATATGTTTTAATAAATTCCGTTGCTGAAACAATCAGCTATGGAGAAATGTCACAAAAGTTTTGAAAGATAAAGGAGATATACATCGTTTTATGAAAATCAAAAAAATTGCATTAATGGTAGGTATCACAGGAGTTACATTTTTAGGAATAGGGATGAAAGTGAGTGCCGATGAAGTAACGCATACTGTAAAATCTGGAGAAACGTTAAGTGGAATTTCTGCAAAATACTTTGGTGATTATACACGCTACGTGGAAATAGCTGAATCAAATCATATTAAAAATGTTGATTTAATTTTTGTTGGTGATAAATTGAAAATTAATACGACAACTGGTGAAATTGTGGATGCAACTGCAGAAGAAGCAACAACACCAGCTACAGAAACAACAGAATCAACTACAACACAAGCGACAGATGGTTCGGTTGAATCAATCGTTCGTGCAGCCGCAAGTGCATATGGTTGGGGTTCAGGAGCAAACTGGGAAGCAATTAGTTTTATTATCCAACATGAATCTTCTTGGAATCCAAACGCTCAAAACCCAACATCAACAGCATATGGCTTATTCCAAATGTTAGTTGAAACTAGTTCTGATCCAGCAGTCCAAGCTGCAAATGGTATGGCTTATATCGCCGGTCGCTACGGTACTCCTATAAATGCGATGGCATTCTGGCAAGCAAATAACTGGTATTAAGCCTTAATGGCCACGCAGTAAACAATAAAACGCTGAACAACTACAAATGATTGCAAGTCCATCATTTAGTTGTTCAGCGTTTTTTTATTCGAGAGTTGCTAGCTATATTGTTTGCGCTCGGATATACTAAAAGAAAATTGTCTAGAAGGAGAAAACATGAACTATACGTTACTGGGAGATACTGATTCTCCAATATTACAGATTCAGTTAAAAACGGGTGAATCGATTCAACTTGAACGAGGAGCCATGGCTTACCATTCGGGTGTAGAGTTGACTGGAAAGTTAAATGCAAGTAAATCTGGTTTGGGCGGACTGATGCATGCGATTGGTCGATCGATGACAAGTGGTGAGAGCATGTTTATCAGTAGTGCCACAGGACTAACTGAAGATAGTTTTATAGGTATCGCACCCGGGAAACCCGGAAAAATCCATCCACTTCAAGTATCGGATGCGAATAAATACTGCTTAAATACCGGCGCATTTCTTGCTTGTGATTCGCAAGTGACATATAAGATGGTTAGACAAAATATAAGTGGGGCATTTTTTGGTGGAACGGGCGGATTATTTGTTATGGAGACCACGGGAGATGGAACTATCTTTGTCTCTGCATTTGGCGATCTCTTAGAATTGACGGTTTCACCAAATCAGGCTCTGACAATTGATAACGAACACGTTGTTGCATGGGACACCAATCTTACGTATGACATTCAAGTGGCGTCAGGCACATTTGGCTTTAAGACTGGCGAAGGATTAGTCAATGTTTTTCAAGGATCTGGCAAAGTCATCATTCAAACACGCAATCTACGTAATCTTGGCGAAGCATTAACGCCATTTTTGAGTACTGGAAGCGGAAATTAGCCAAACAGTTGTTTTTGGTTGCGAATGATTTATGGAAAAATGGAGAATGGCAACGTGATAATTTCATGTATTATTGAAATTATCACGTTGTCATTTTTTTATGTATGGCTAAGTTCATTAGAAAATTGGTAAGAAAGCATCATGAAAATGTTATCGAAAAAAAAGGGGAGTGTGACAAAAGTCTGTCACTTTCCCTTTAAAATGAACAAGCGGTTTTTTTAAAGAAATTCTTTCGACTATAAGTCAGAATTCATTAAAAATTTGAGGAATAAATTTCGGAATATCTGAACTTATTGCTCAGAGATAATCACTTTTGTCAACCCCTTCTTTTCATCTATCCTTACTGTTTTTTGTTCGTATGTGTAAACTGGATTTGAGTCAATATCTTGGATATATTTTAGTAGAGACTGTTCCGTCATTTTTTCTTGTGCCAACTCTTCAAACTCCTGTGGGGTTAGATAGTGAATCGAGCTATAGATATTGAAAATCGTTTGAACCAATGGATGCAATCTGTACCTAAGCATCTATTCAAATCAATGAATTTGATTGTGGAAAGGAATTTTCAAATTGGAAATCAATCAGTAATATCAATGATATTGATATCTATTTTGCAGATCCTGGTACACCATCACAAAGAGGGTTAAATGAAAACTCTAATGGTTTATTACGTAAAGATGGTTTACCAAAGCAAATGGATTTCAACGAAGTTGATGAATCTTTTATCCAATCTATTGCATCGAAAAGAAATAATATCCCTCGAAAATCATTAAACTATAAAACACCAATAGA
>NZ_JBHUMO010000039.1:17679-25629 GCF_042685105.1 Enterococcus camelliae
AAATAGTTACCTCTCTTTCTACTCTTCTATAGAAAACCCTAAGGACTCAATATCTTTTTGAAAACCTCTCACAGTATCAAGAGAGACAGAAATAGCACTTTTCTCATTAGTGTTTAACTTATCTATCAATTCAGGAGGAACAGTAATTATATCACAGCCTAATTCTTTAGCCTGTTTAATATTATATAATTCTCTAGTAGAGGCCCAAAGTAGCTTTGTATTTTTTTTCTTCTCGCAGATTTTTTTACTCTGCTTCACAAATTCTCCAGTTTCTATACCTACATCATTTAAACGACCTACAAAAATGGATACATAGTTCTCAGTATTTAACCCAAATGAATCTACAGCTTCTTCAACTTGTGATATTGTCGTAACAGCCGTAATATTCAGTTTAATTTCTTCAGATGATAATTCTTCAATAATCTTAGCATTACTAGTTCCATGTATACTAATAATTGGTATTTTAACAAAAACATTTCTCCCTAAATTTGTTAAAATATGCGCCTCTCTTTTTATGTCATTAACATCATCCCCAAATACTTCAAATGAAATAGATAAATTGGGAAATATATCTACCGCTTCTTTTGCAAATTTTAAGTAATCAGTCACACCGGCCTTTTTCATTAAGGATGGATTTGTCGTAAAACCATTAACCAATCCAGTTTCATAGCTTTGTTTCATTTTTTTTAAATCAGCACCATCAGAAAAAATTGAAATATTAGAAAACCAGTTTCTACTATTGATCATTCTTAACACTTCTTCCGTTAACAATTTCTGTCAAAATATTGGCATGTTCCTCCAAAGTATCAAATTTACCTTCTGATACTAATTTTTTATCAGTTAAATAGCCACTAATGCCCACACCTACAGCTCCTGCATCCAGAAAATCACCTATATTGTCATTTGTTATTCCTGCTGTTGCAATTAATGGAACATGGTTTATTGGAGCCTTCACATCTTTAAAGTAGTTTAATCCCATTGTTTTTGCAGGAAATAGCTTTACAAAATCCGCACCCGCATAATGAGCTTGTAATATTTCCGTAGGTGTCATTGCACCCGGAATAGAAACCATGTTTAAATCATGAGTTTTCCAAATGATTTCTTTATCAGTATTTGGTGATATAATAAATTCTGCTCCAGCACTTTGAGCAGCATATATTTGAGGAATAGTGATGACTGTTCCAGCTCCAAATTTCATTTTATCTTTAAAATGATTTCTAAGCATTCGAATTGCATTTTTTGTTTCTTCCAAATTATTTGAATTACTCTGATCGAACGTAACCTCCATTAATTTCACACCTCCTTTATAGAGTGACTGAGCTAGTTTTTTTAAGTCTTCTCCATAAATTCCTCGGCAAATAGCAATAATCTTGTGTTCTAGAATAAAATTTTTTGCATCTGAAGTCATGTTAATCTTTCCTTTCTAAAGAACAGCTAATTCTTCTTTTTTTGGCTTAAGAAGGCCTAATAGGCATGCAGTAACAAGAGCTCCTGCAAGAATCCCTGTAATAAACCATAATTTGTTTGTCACAACCGGAAGAACAATAAATCCTCCGTGAGGTACGTAGCATTTAACCTTTCCAATAGCACCAATAATCGTACCAACAGCAGTACCAATCATACATGAAGGCAAAACACGTTTAATATCAGAAACAACAAATGGGATTGCTCCTTCAGTAATTCCTATACAACCCATGATTCCCGCAGCCATCGCAGCATTTCTATCACCCTGATCAAATTTATTTTTAAATAACACAGTAGCTAGAAATATTCCTAAAGGTGGAATAGCCACAGCAATTCTAAACATACCATTTGGTTCGTATATTCCTTCATTCATAAGTGCTAGAGTGAACATCGATACAGATTTTGTAACAGGACCTCCCATATCAAACTCACCAAAAAGTCCGATAAATAAGGCCAATAATATTGAGCTAGTTCCATTTAACGAACGCATAACACTAGTAAGCCCTTGCATTAAAAATGCTAATGGCGTCGCCACAACATAAATATAAAATAATCCAATTACAAATACTGAAATGGATGGAATTACTAGGATGGGAAGAATAGCTTTGATTTCCTTACGAACTCTCCATGACTTCATCCAACGAACCATATAGCCAGACAATAGTCCAACAACCATTGCGCCAAGAAATCCGGATTTTACTTGAGAATCGCCTAATGGATTGTTAGCTATATAAGATAAAACCATGCCAGGTACCAATCCTGGTTTTCCAGCTATAGAATAGGCAATATATCCACCAAGAATAGGAATCATCATTGCAAATCCTGCAGAACCTAACGCATTAATATTTTTCATAAATTCATTAGTTACTTTTACACCTGTGTCACTCTTCTCTCCTGTAGCTAATGAAATCGCCAACATAATACCGCCAGCCACAACAGCAGGCATCATAAACGACACACCACTTAAAAGTGCCTTTTGAATTTCTTTAAGTGTTTGTTTGCCTTTAGTCATTCTAATTTCTCCTTAATCTGCATTTTTACTAATCAAACGAATAGCTTCATCAATAACTAAATTAGGATGTGCTATTGATTCATTCACGTCAGCATTATAAATTAGTTTTTCTTCAAATCTTTCTTCACCCTCAATCATGACAGCAATCGCCAAAATTACTACATCAGCCTCGTCTATTTCTTCTTGTGTTAATTCATTTTCAATTCCAATGCTGCCTTGAGTTTCAATTTTTATCTCAATGCCTCTTTTCTTACCCTCATTTTCTAACAATTCTTGTGCCATATAAGTATGGGCAATTCCAGTTGGACATGCAGTAACCCCTACAATTTTCATTGATCTATCCCTCTTTCCACATTAAGTTCTATTTCTCTTAAAAGCTCGAATGCTTCATCAGTTGAAGCATTAGTAAGTTTTTCTTTAAAGGATTCATTCAAAATTTTTTTACTGATGCTAGCTAAAATTTTTAGATGAAGTTTTTGAGATTTCTCTTCTGGAACTCCTATTAGAAAAATAAGGTCTACTAAATCATCTCTATTGTCATTATTATCCCAATGTATTTTTTGACTGGTTCTTAAAAAAGCTATGAAGGGTTTCATAACGCTTTCACTTTTCCCGTGTGGAATACTTACATGGTAACCCACCGCAGTGGAAAAAATCTTTTCTCTATCCTCTACCGCTTTAACATAGCTTGATATATCATTTATTAAATTTTCTTCAAATGCTTTTTTCGCTAAGAATTCTAGTATTTGTTCTTTCGATATTAGATCACTATTTGTAAAAACTAAATTTTTATTTACTAACATTAGTAACACCTCCCCTGGCTCTTTATCTCAATTCTTGTTTATAAAATAATCATAAAGATTATCATATTCAACACTACTTATTTCATTTTTTATTGTTTCATAAGCTAATCTTTTAGAAAATTTTTTTATTGTCTCAAATTCATCTACATTATTTCTAAGGCAATAAACGATTACTATCTTTACAAAATTTTCTTCATCATCCCACTCTAGAAAAGGTTCTTTTAAAAAACAAATATAGATTTGTGATTTCTCAATTTCAGAAGATATCATATGTGCTAAAGCCATTTGCTTCCCAATATAAGTTGAACCCATCTTTTCGCGATTTAATAGTGTTAAAACAAAACGAGCTTTTTTACTCTCATCATATCTATCAAAAAAATGATTTATAAAGTCAATAAATAAGAATTCCTTGCTTTCATATGTTTTGGATAATTTTATTAAATTACTTCTCTTTAGTAGATCTTGTATTCTCATTTTGCAGACTCCTTAAAGAATTTCTTAATCTTTCTTGATCTTTTTCATTAAATACTGAACTCACGAGAAGTACCTTTGGCATAAAATTATCTGTAAAAATATTCACGGTAGAAATTACTAAATCGATTTTTTTTGAAAAATTTTTTAATTTTTCTTTCACATTGGTACTAGCTACTACATCAACAATATCCAATTCTGGAAAAATTTTTTGAATCTTTACTTTTAACAATTCCGAAGTTCCTACACCTGTTGTACACACAATTAAAATACTGATTTTCGCAGAATACTTTTCAAGATATTCCGCAAAATATAATGTCATAAATCCAACTTCATCATCAGAAATCGAGCTCAAATTGTATTCAAATTCAATTTTTTTAGATACCTCTTTTAATTTCAAAAAAATCGATGGATATTCTCCTTCAATATCTATTAGAAGATTGTTCTTGACTTTAAAATTATTTTTTAATCTATTTAGCATTGGCTTAACATGTCGCAATAAATTCCCATACAAGCTTTGATCAACATTTTTTTGTGGTTTATTATCAAAAAAAAGCTGAATAAAACGCTGGGTAATAAGTTTAACATCATCAGTGAATTGTTGTTGATTTTTTTTATTCTGAAAAGATATTCTTGAAGACAATAAATACTGGAATAAATAATAGGCTTCTTCCTCAGGTAGATTCTTATTTACGTACTTTTTTATTGAATAAACAAAAAGGTTTGCCACCTGAAAAATTTCTTCATTTTCTACAATTAACTTTTCTATTTCATGGCTATGAACAACACCTTCATCAATAATTTGATTATTTCTTATTCGTTCAATCAATATGCATATATGCGTAAAAAGATTTATATTATAAGGATAAGAAATCAAAAAACCAAGTTTAGATTCCATTTTATCGATTAATTCTAAAGAAAAGTTTACATCAAATTGATTAAACTCACCGCAAATACTATTGATATCATTTAAATCAATGATTTTATATTTATCATATAAATCTAACAGAGCTCTCCTAATATCCTCCTCTTCCCCATTAATTCCAATTTTTTTCTCTCTTCTTACTAATTTAATGTCATATGAATTTAACCACTTTTCTATAAATTGCTCGTCATTATAAATTACCGAATCGCTGACAAAAAACCTTCCAAATAATTCTTGTTCGCTTATTGTTTTTGGAGACTGAATTAACAATTGAATCAAAGTATAATTTCTTCTCCCTAGTGGGGAGTAGTTTATATTTAAATTATGGTTATGGATAAAATTTTTAATGAATAAATCATAATCTACTCTATATCCTTTTCCTCGTTCACTTATTATCATTAAATCTGGGTACGTTTGTTCATTAATCCTTGTGATTAATCTATATACAGTTTTTTTTGAAACTAAAAGCTTCTCTGACAGATCCTTAGATGTCAAATAGCTCTCTGCTTTAGAAAGTATCTCTAGCAATCTTTGTGGAGCGTTGTTCATTATCTCACCTCCCTCGTTTGATTTAATAATAAACCAAAGAAAAGAAAACGCTTTTATAAATATGTCCTTTGTAATGGTCAATTTGATAATCATGAATAGTTTTACTTTGAAAGAAAATCATACACAAAATTGAAATCATTTTTTGATTGTTTGATTTGCTATAAAAATTTTTAAGGGAACACCTTGATAATGATTTCTAAGATATTTGTGTGATGAATTAACAGTCAGCTAAAGGCATTGCAATGCACAAATTGATAAATACTTTGCTACCCTCAGCAGATTCCAAATTACTAGTAACAATCACCCTTTATTTAGTACCAATTCCTTTTAAGTTAAACGTAAGCATCAAATAGTGAAATATTAAGCCTAATTTATTTACCACGTTAAATAGCCTAAATTTCATATTTTTTGACTTTAGGCTACTTATAACGGCAATTTTTCGCTACTTGATTAGACCAAGACAAAAAACAAACTTCACGTACATGTTCATTTAATACAGAAAAATTCGGAATTTCTGTAAACAGGTAATTAAAATTGTTTCGAATATTCAACTGATTAAGCTCCGCTATTTTTAGAATTATTAAAAAGACACCACTTGTGTTTATGGCAAAAGTACACACACGGATGGCGCGGATATTTTTCTGGACTTTTTTAACAAGTATAACCATGCATTTTACGATACTCAAGGAGACTCAATCCTCCTAAAGTTAACTTAATTCGATGATTATTATACCAATGGATAGCATAATCTAGATAGTTTATAAACTGATTGATTGCTGTTTTTTTTAATCATGTTGGAAAAAAACTTCATTTTTTAAGCGTCGCCGATTGTAAAATTAAGCTAGACAAATAAAAAAGTCATTTGTGCTACACTCAAGATAGTTCCCGCAAAAGAATTATAAGGAGTGAAGACAAATGACCTATACCCATCTTACATCAAATGAACTTGCAATGATAGAGGCGTATTATAATAATCATCAATCTGTAGCCAAAACCGCAGTACTATTGAATAGATCTAGACAAACGATTCATAAAGTTTACCAATTTTTCAAAACAGGGCACAATGCTCTAGATTATTTCAATCAATACAAGAAGAATAAAACTCGCTGTGGCAGACGTCCTATTGTCTTATCAGATGAACAAACAGAATATATTCAAAAGAGGGTTGTTCAAGGTTGGACACCTGATGTGATTGTTGGCCGTGCAGAGTTTTCTATTTCTTGTTCTATGCGTACACTTTATCGTATGTTTAAACAAGGCGTATTTGAAGTGACTCACCTACCTATGAAAGGAAAACGTAAAGCCAACGGACACAAAGAAACTCGGGGAAAACAATCTTTTCGTCGATCACTTCGTGACAGAGGAAATGATTATTCTAAATTCAATCAAGAATTTGGCCACCTTGAAGGGGATACTATTGTGGGTAAAAAGCACAAAAGTGCTGTTATTACTCTCATTGAGCGATTATCTAAAGTAATCATCACTCTTCAGCCAGAAGGCAGACGAGCTATAGATATTGAAAATCGTTTGAACCAATGGATGCAATCTGTACCTAAGCATCTATTCAAATCAATGACTTTTGATTGTGGAAAGGAATTTTCAAATTGGAAATCAATCAGTAATATCAATGATATTGATATCTATTTTGCAGATCCTGGTACACCATCACAAAGAGGGTTAAATGAAAACTCTAATGGTTTATTACGTAAAGATGGTTTACCCAAGCAAATGGATTTCAACGAAGTTGATGAATCTTTTATCCAATCTATTGCATCGAAAAGAAATAATATCCCTCGAAAATCATTAAACTATAAAACACCAATAGAAGTATTCTTGAGTCACATATGCAAAGAGGAATTGTCTAACTTAATTTGACAATTAATACGTCAAAAAAAACTTCACAATCGGAATTACCCGGTGAACAACCATTTTTTGACATGGAACGGGACAAAATTTCTTCGTTCATTCCCCCTTTTTTCCATATCTCCCAAAGTATTTTCTCATCATTCCAACAAACATTTCCATTTTTATTCTATACCATTACAAGAACACATCCTCAGCTAATTTGGTACAAGACACTCGCTATTTTGCTTTTTCATTGCACCAAAAACCTGCAGTTTCTTTTCTAATTTTCCACATTTTATGATTTCAAGAACATTTAACTCTCTAATACTGTCCTTATCTATTGAAATCGATTTTTTAAACGCAAAAAAATACACGATTTTTATCCAAAATAGATAAAAAAACGTGCACTTTTTCAGTTCTATAATATTTGGTGTTGCTACTCAAGCTGAGTAGTGGCGCCAAATATTTTTTTATAACAAAAAGACATCTGGTTGTCCTATAATTAAATCGGCAAAAAAAAATCATAGGAGGATAACCAAATGTCCATAACTAAGAATATCAAATGTACGGATGAAAAGACAAGTCATTCTATCAAACAAATCTTGAATATCAAAGATTCCCATATTACCTTTTCGAAAGATGCCATTAGTAAAGAGCGCGTTCATGGCCGTATGGCCAATGTATTTACCGGCTTATTAACCGGAGAAGCGCATCGTTGTGAATGTTGTGGATTTGATTCTGTCATCCGTCATGCTTATCATGATAGTTGGATTCAGCTGCTTCCGTATCAAGAAGTACCAACTTATCTACACCTGTACAAACAGCGTTTTCGTTGTACTCAGTGCCATCATACGTTTTCTGCCAAAACCTATTATGTAGCG
>NZ_JBHUMO010000039.1:25711-26019 GCF_042685105.1 Enterococcus camelliae
TGTATTTTGCAAGGCTTTTATACATAAAATTGCAGAGAAAAACTACACAGCGCTGCATCCTGAAATGATTCTTTGATTAGTTTGATTTTGATAGAGCATTTTTTAATCGGAAGCTCTCACCGGTGAAGCTTAGAATGTGTGCATGATGAATCAGACGATCCACCAATGCCGCTGTTAATCGAGGATCAATGAAAATCTTATTCTATTGACTGAACTCTAAATTGCTAGTTAAAATGACGCTTTTTGTCTCATACCAATCACTGATTAATTGGAAAAGCAGCTCAGCTCCTTCCTTAGTAAAAGGGACA
>NZ_JBHUMO010000039.1:26029-26646 GCF_042685105.1 Enterococcus camelliae
TAATGAAGGATATTGCACAGCGGTATTTTGTTTCCACAAAAACCGTTGAGCGCGTCTTAGACAGCTTCTTTGAAGAGCCACGTAAAAAAATCAATTCTCTTCCCAAGCATCTTATAATCGATGAATTCAAAGGAACGCGTGATTGTGAAGGAGCTATGTGCTTTATTCTTAGTGATGCTGATACTGGCAAAATCTTTGATATCTTAGATGATCGGCGCAAATTCAAGTTACGAGCATACTTCCAACGGTTTCCCTTAAAAGCCAGGAAACGTGTGACACACATCGTGATGGATATGAATGCCTCTTACGATGCAGTGACGAAAGAAGTCTTTCCCAATGCACGACTCTCTATCGATCGCTTCCACATCATCCAACAAATGACGCGTGCATTTAATACCCAACGAATTCAGACAATGAAGCAGCTAAAGAAAAGCGATCCACAAGCGCAAAAAGATTACCGAAAGCTGAAAAAATATTGGCGAACAATCCTAAAGAAAAATACGAAACTAAACTACACCTCTTTTAAGCAATTTCCCCTCTTCCAAGGGAAATACATGACGGAGTCAGAGGTGCTTGATTACCTACTCTCTATAGATAACCAACTACGACAAAGCTAT
>NZ_JBHUMO010000039.1:26656-26971 GCF_042685105.1 Enterococcus camelliae
AAAACTAAACTACACCTCTTTTAAGCAATTTCCCCTCTTCCAAGGGAAATACATGACGGAGTCGGAGGTGCTTGATTACCTACTCTCTATAGATAACCAACTACGACAAAGCTATGAAGTCTATCAAGAGTTATTAGCTGCTTTTGATGCAAAAGATTTTACTGAATTTTTCAATCTCATTGAATCATTGCCACATTCCTTGAATGATGGGTTTAAAAAGGCAATTTGTTATCTGAAAAAGCACACAGAAGCCATCATAAACTCCTTAAAATATCCCTATTCAAACGGAAAATTAGAGGGAAAGAATAACCTCAT
>NZ_JBHUMO010000039.1:27066-33685 GCF_042685105.1 Enterococcus camelliae
TCAACAGAACATCTGTGAAATCATTTAATAACGCAAAAAAGGAAATGCCGAAGCATTTCCTAACATACGATTTGAGCAAAACAACAGCAATTGACAAAGAGCCTAAAAAACGCACTCCTTTACAATACTTTTAGGAAAGGAGTGCTTTATTTCATATAAAATCAATTTTTTATACACATGCTCATTGGCAATATTTCAGGGTTCTCGAGAAATAAAGCAAGCCAGTTTGACAGTCAACATAACGTTCTTTTCCAAAATGGTGGCGGCTTTTTTTCCTTTCCACCATTAGTATACTAAAGTTTCTGCATTTCATCCTTCTGGGCGAATATGCTTGCGAATTCATGCATGTTTGACAAAGAGCCCTTTTTTTTTTTATTTAATTTAATAGCTACTGAATAACTAGGAGAAAATGCCGAATCGCTAGCAGGCTTCCCTTGTCTCTTGCAAAGCTTTGAGCGGCCAGCCAGAAGCAACTCGGTAAAACCCATGCCGAGTTTATTCCTAAATGGCGTCAAACTATTGACAGAGGAAGAAACTGCTCAAGTGCAAGCTTTTTTTCTCAAATAGCCAAAAACCTTGCTGTTACTTAAACAATCATTGCTTGAAACAGATCATTATCGTTGTTTGTGCTTTATTCAGTAGAGATTATTTATGATTTTTTCTACGGTAACCAAAAATACCTAGAACCCCAGCAATGACTACAACTCCTATAAGGATAAAACTGTTACCTTTAGTGAAGCCTGTTTTCGGCAAATAGCTGCTTGTTTTTATTGCCGATTGTTGATTGGTTTGCTTGCTGTTTTGATTCGCTTGATTACTATTTTGTTTTGACTGCTCAGTGGCATTTTTTGCTGGAACTTTTTTCAATTGCTTTATTGCTAATTGTAGCTGTTGCACCACTTGATCCACATCTTCTTGAGTGGCTTTGTCACTATCACGAATAGGAATCGCTTTTTGAAAAACTGATTCGACCTGTTGCCAGCTTTCACTTGTATAAAGGGCTTTATTCTTCATAAGGTCCTCTATTTTTCCTAGCAGTTCTCGTAAAACATCTTTATTAACAACAATGGAAACCTTAACTAACTGTTCCACTGCGCCCGTCAATTTTTGTGTTGCTTCATCAATTGCTGCTTGAGCTGCTTCACCATCAGCAAGAATCGTTTGTGCCTGAGCAAGTGCTGCTTCTAAATTCGCATAACTTGCGACAGTATAAGCATTTCTATCGATTGATGTCGCAGTTTTGACAGCTTGTTCAAGCAATGTTTTGTCGCCTGGTTTTACTAAGGAATCGATAGCTGTTTTTAGCGCTGTTGTAGCAGCATCTACAGCTGCTTGATTCGCCGTTTCGTTCGTCAATTCCTTTTGCGCAGCTTGCAGGGCAATTGCTACTTTTTGCCAACTTGACTTGGTGTACTCTTTCTGATTCAAATAAGTCGTCTGTTCGACAAGTAGTTGCAACTGCGTAATATTGACCAACTCAGCAAGGGCGTGTTGTAGTTGGAGTGCTAATTCATCTACTTGTGCCTGCGTGTAATCATTCCTTGCAATCAAATTTTCGCCTTTTTTCACTAATGCTAATACCTTTTGGTAACTAGACTTAGTGTACGTTTCAGGAAGTAAATTGTTGCCTTTCTCTATCCCCTCATCTAGACTCTTCGTCACAACTAAAAATCGTAAGTCATAAGCCTCTGTTGCTTTCAAGGCTTCTGACGTAGTTTGAACTAAATTTGATTGTTGATAAGTACTTGCTTGGGAATCAGTTGCCGCTCGCATTGCCAATGTATCTAGTAAAGATCGGATTACATTCCGCTTACTAACAGTTGCTGAAGCCAAGTCGATATCTGAAAGTTCATCTACAATCATTTTTTCCAGTACTTTCTCTGGCGTGTCATACGTATCATTACCGAGTCCAAGTGCACGGTAAACAAATTCAGAAACGGTTCCATACGAGCTAATATTTGAATTAGCAGTATAGAACACATTAGGATCAGGTCCCATAATCGGTGTATTTCGGGCATTTGTCATCAAGGATAGGGTCAAATGATTTTGAAAATCAATCATCGTATTGGTTCCTGTCCAACCTGTATGACCAACGGTTCCAGCTGGTGCAAATTTAGAAAACCAGCTAGCCGCTCCCCCAGTTTCACTCTTACGACGCCAACCACCTTCCGCCTGTGTTGCTAAACCAGCAGTAGGTTTTGTAAATTGCTCAATAACCTCGGGATCAAATAAATGAACACCATTCAATGTCCCGTTGTTCACCATGGCTTGCGCAAGATAAGCAACCTGTTGAGCAGTTCCAAACAACCCTGCATGACCTGACACACCACCCATTGAATAAAAAGCTTTTTCATCATGGACTTGGCCTGTAATGACATCCATGCGCGCGTTTTGAAAAATGACCCGACCATCGCGAGTGTTTCCGTGTAATTCAGTAGAAGCAATTTCATTGGTTTGGAAACCAAAGTTTAACGGATTAAAAGTCAAACGGTTAAGCCCCAATGGTTGATAGAAATTCTCTTTCACATAGGTGTCCAAGTCTTGACCCGTTACATGTTCGACAATGAAGCCTGCCAGCATCATATCCACATCAGAATACGCCCAAGCAGTACCGGGTTTTGTTGTTACGGGTGTTTTCATGACCATGTTAAAGGTTGTTTGTTTTTCCTGTGAAAACAAATCATTCTTACCATTTTTGATGCCATCGTCTTTGTCGTAATTTTCGTTATGATATTGTGGGTCTGGAGAAAATCCCGCATAATGACTCAAAACCAACCCAACTGTGATATCTTCCTTCCAATGATTTTCGTTGGCTTCATTTAAGAATTCTGGAAAAATTTCACTAATTTTGGTTGCAAGCGTCAACGGGTGGTCTGTCTCAGGAATAGGCGCCTGATCACTAATCAGTTTTTGCATTGCGTAAACCGTTGCATACATTTTTGTGTTACTTGCCATATCAAACAGCGTTTCTGTTGTAACCACATTTCTTTCTGATAGCGGTAAAACTTTCGCATTAGTTAATATAAAATTGCCATATTCATCGTAATAATCGTAATAGTTATTCGTATACCCATAGCCCGTATTTTTCAATAGTTGACCATCTTTATAGACAGCTAATTGGACGCCAGTCAAGCCATACTTGTTCTCTGAAGCAATCAATTGATCTAATAAATCCATATACTCAGGATGAACAAACCCTGCATTTTCATCTGCCTGCACAACTGCCGCTTTTCCTAACCCCACAAACATTGCTCCCAAACAAAGCATTTTCAGCCACTTCTTTTTCACAGAATCCCTCCTATTATATTATAAATTGCGTGAGTTCAAAAATTCACTTTTGTTTATTATTACTGGATGCGTTTCAATCCTGACGGATTGAATTACCTCCAGTTTTTTCTTCGTTTATTTTTCTAGGGGATATTACTTGACAATAAAACCAGCCCCCATAATCGCTAAGAACAGGGCTTCTCCTATATCTTAGTGAAAGGTGGTGACAACTATGCTTAACCACGGAATGTTATTTAAATAACTTAAATTTCGTGATAGCGATAATTCCACTTGAAATTTTAGACGAATTTCAATCGGATATTCAGTTATTTTAAAATTATGGATTTAGATCCAGCAGTCCCACTCCTGTTAACGAGATACTCGAAAACAGGAAGACCATGTATAGATTCTGTAAACTATTTCGTTCGCATCTTTTCGAAAGTCGTCACAAGTTAAACCACAAGGAGTTTCGCAAAATTTTGCATCGTTCCTTAATGGTACGAGCACTATGTGGTTTTGAATCAATCAATGAAATTTCAAGTATCGGAACACTTTATAATTTTGATGAACGATTTTTGTGACTATCCTATCCTAGGGTAGCCAGAGGGTCGGAATATCTACACTCGCATTTACAGCTCCATATACCTTCTGATTTACAGTCACATATTTTTCGTCCGTAGGACGATGCCCCTATTTCTAGGCATGTTCCATCACCAGATAGTGTGATGCTAGTGTCGATGAGACTGAGTTTTACCGACGGTTTTACAACGACTTCTGCAAAAATTATTTGCATAAGCCTTTCAAGAAAATTAGACAGGTCAATCCGTCCTTCCATGATTGCCTTAGCAATCCTAGTGGTACGTTTAACGCCTTTCTTTTCAGGAAGTTTTTCGTCCTGTTTCGATTTCTTTGTTTTTTTACCATAGGGGGGGCACGAATCACAAGCTTTTCTTTTGTCGAAACGAGACGTTGGTTTTATGGTTACACGGCATTTATTCTAAATACATTCTCCGAAAAACACCATAAAGATCTTCCTCTTTGCATCCGCCTCTTTGAAGCGAGGAGGCATGACTCAATATCATCAATGATTGCCTTGCAAGAATTCCAAGAAATCTATCCTGACCTTTGGATTAAGCATTTTCTTGGAGACTCTGCAATGGATGTAGATCCTATCTATATTCTTTTTTTAAACCGCTTGTATATATCAGCTGTCATTGATTTAAATGACCACCGTGGCAGAAAACCAAAGGTTGGGGACAATTGTTTTGATCAACCAGGACAGCCGATATGTCCAGGTGAAATTTTCCATGACCTATTACGGAAACTGGAAAAGGGGATACACAACGAGAGTGAAGTGCCGTTGTCCTAATAAGACAGGAGATTGTGCTTGCCCATTAGCTGAATATTGTTCAGAGAAACCATACGGCCGTGTCTATACAATATCTATCCATACTGGGTAGGGCCTTCGTTTTTATACAAAGATTCCAAGCAATTCCAAAAAATGGTATCGCCTTTACAAAGAACGCTCGTTTGTTGAAAGAACAAATAAACAATTGCTAATTGACCACGGGATTGAGAACTCGATGATTAAATCAAAACGCCGTAGTTTTATCCAATGCATTTTTGCTTGTATTGACATCCACTTAGAAGCTCAATAAGAATTACTTAATAAATAGTGAGCTATTTTTAAAAATGGCCCCAAAACGCTTATTTAGTGCGTCCAAAATTTGCAGGTGGATAGAAAAAGCAAGTTTTTTCTTGAATTCTTTAGGAAACCATCAAAATTGCAACCTTAGTGCTCAATTGTTTCTGAACTCACTCAAATTACCGACAAGTAATCTCCTATTCTTTGACCCGCTCCCCCTTTCTAAGCTCCAATGACTGCTGTTCCCTTCTCAAATAAAAAAAATAAAATGTAAGCCTTTTCTTATATTCTATCATATTGAAATTATATTTCAATATTATTGTTAAATTTAAGTAATTTAATTTCTTGTGAAGTGAATTTTAGTCATTTTCCTATTATCTATAATCTTAGCTACAAACGCCCTCATTCTGACTTTGCCATTCTACGTTGTAAAAACTACACGCTCGAGCATCCTCGGATACGTCAATCCAACAAGCTTTTAAGTAGAAAAAAAGGCCCTCATCACAATGAATGTCCTTTTTTTCTACTCTCAATTTTTTACTCTTAATACGCACCTCATAAATTGAAGTAGTCTCCGTATAAGCAGTAAGCGATACCTTTCACCTTTGGATTAATCAGATAGTTGGAATCACT
Source organism: Enterococcus camelliae (assembly GCF_042685105.1). NCBI lineage: Bacteria > Bacillati > Bacillota > Bacilli > Lactobacillales > Enterococcaceae > Enterococcus > Enterococcus camelliae. The sequence continues at coordinate 32,612 of NZ_JBHUMO010000039.1, forward strand.
TTGATACAAGGGTACTTGCACAGCATCTTCTTTTGTAAAAGAATTTTTTTAGATGCCCGATAATCAGCAAATTGCCTGTCTGGATTAATTAGCATCACCCGTGCGTACTTTTCAACAAGCGCTGTATATTCACTATCGTCATAGGCACCATAATTATAAGCAGAGCCCGTTTTATAGAGGTTGAAATAGGAATTCAAATCACTGCTACCTGCAATCCAATCTGAAAGAGATAATTCATAGTTTTTATCACGACGATCCTGATCCAGATTATTTTTCGGTTGTTGTGTAATTACAATCTTCAATCCAGCTAACTGCTCTTGCAACTGCGATTGAAGATACTCATAGATCTTTAGCCATTGTCATCATCCGAAACTAGTAGCTTCAATACTATATTGTCTCCTAAATCCGCTTGCGCTTTTTGCTATTCTTTCTTGGCAGCTGCAGCATCATAAGAATTATAGGAACCACTATACTTACGGAAAACTTCTTTAGTATCTGGATTGGAATAAGGATTGGCCGGAGTCAACCCATTTAAAGCTTTTGAACCATCATTTAAGACATCTTTAGTCAACGACTTTTTATCAATTGCCAAAGCAATCGCTTTACGTAAATGGTTATTAACTAAGGCTGTGCCAGCTTTTTTGTTGAAATCCAAGAAATAATTGTCCACATGTTTATGGCAGAATAAAAGTACACACGGGGGGTGCGGACATAATCCTGGACCAAAAATGAACTCAGGAGGAATGCCCGTATGTTTTCCCACGAAGAACGTGTAAAAGCAATTCAGTTATTTTTAAAGTACGATTGTTCCTATGCAGCTACCATTCATGAATTAGGCTATCCGTCAGTTGTCGCACTTCGCAAATGGTACAAGGAATATTTGATATCTGGAGATCTTCATTTGGAGCACCGAAAAAAATCAAAGTATTCTGAAGAACAAAAACGAATAGCTGTGAATCATTATTTTGACTATGGACAGTGCTATGCAAGGACGATTCGACTGCTTGGTTACCCTAATCGAGAGTCTTTACGGCAATGGTGTGAAGAACTAGCGCCTGGGGCTAGAAAACTTAG
>NZ_JBHUMO010000039.1:33695-34264 GCF_042685105.1 Enterococcus camelliae
TGTTTATGGCAGAATAAAAGTACACACGGGGCGGTGCGGACATAATCCTGGACCAAAAATGAACTCAGGAGGAATGCCCGTATGTTTTCCCACGAAGAACGTGTAAAAGCAATTCAATTATTCTTAAAGTACGATTGTTCCTATGCAGCTACCATTCATGAATTAGGCTATCCGTCAGTTGGCGCACTTCGCAAATGGTACAAGGAATATTTGATATCTGGAGAGCTTCATTCGGATTACCGAAAAAAATCAAAGTATACAGAAGAACAAAAACGAATAGCTGTGAATCATTATTTTGAATATGGACAGTGCTATGCAAGGACGATTCGACTGCTTGGTTACCCTAATCGAGAGTCTTTACGGCAATGGTGTGAAGAACTAGCGCCTGGGGCTAGAAAACTTAGGAAAAGTGCGGTAAAGTTAAGCCAAGATCAAAAAGATGACGTGTTGAGAAAGTTTTACAAGCCTCGAACCAATAGAAAAAAGTTAGCGAAAGATGAAGGCGTCAGTCGAGGATCGCTTTACCAATGGAAAAACACGTTTCTTGGAAAGGATTTCCCATTGCGCAT
>NZ_JBHUMO010000039.1:34274-34870 GCF_042685105.1 Enterococcus camelliae
AACGTGTTGAGAAAGTTTTATAAACCTCGAACCAATAGAAAAAAGTTAGCGAAAGATGAAGGCGTCAGTCGAGGATCGCTTTACCAATGGAAAAACACGTTTCTTGGAAAGGATTTCCCATTGCGCATGACTTCAAAAAATCAAGGCAAACAAAAAGAGTTACTTTTAAAAGAAGTGGAAGAATTACAAAAACAAGTACACCAATTACAAATCGAAAAAGCATTGCTAGAGGGAGCTGCTGAACTGCTAAAAAAAGAAAAAGGCATCAATCTTCTTTATCTATCAAATCAAGAAAAAACGATATTGATTGATGCTCAACGAAATCGATTCACGTTGAAGGAACTGCTTCAACAACTTAAGTTGTCTAAAAGTAGCTATTTTTATCAAAAAAAGGCACTTGAGAAACCAGATAAATATGTTGAAGAACGTCAATTGATCATGACTATTTTCAACAGTAACTTCTGTGCTTATGGTTACCGCAGAATTCACCAGGCTTTAAAAAACATGGGGAAAAGCCTATCTGAAAAAGTCATACGTAGATTAATGCTTGAGGAAAACTTGATGATTAAATTTTCTAAGCGAAAAAAATACTCTTC